>NZ_BLLI01000037.1 GCF_011170085.1 Pseudolactococcus hodotermopsidis
CTAAAATCAAAACCTTTAAGTGTATGGCTCAGAAATATCGTAATCGAAGAAAGAGGCACTTACTTCGTGCGTCCTTAATTTGTGGTATTATCAATTTCGAAATTTAATTTCGGGAGAAGTCTATTGTTTAATCCTCAGATTATACCTCTGTATGGCGAAAATATAGCTAAGGGCAAAAAAACAGCCTCACAAGCGCTGTTTTGGGCTTGTGAGGCTGTTTTTGTAAGGGAAGAAGTGGTTTTTTGTTAATGTTTTTTCTTGTGTAAATTTGGACTGCTGGACGTGATATGGTATAATAATCGCAAAATTTCAGCGCTTCCTGCTGAACCTCCAAGCCCAATTTTTGACGGTTATCAATGCTTGAAACCCGCGCATAACCGATTTTTATTTCCTTTTCCTTATGCAATTTCTCCTCCAATTAGTTTAAATTTTGTGTTGCTTTACAATTGTAAAACAACGCAGAACAGGCGAGAAAATTGACTTTTTGTACATTTTATGCTTAAATAATAGACAAGCTATTGCTTTGATATTTAATAATTTGGTGAAATTTACTCTGCTATTTTTCGTATTTTTGTCCATTTTATTGACGAATAAGCAAATAACTAGAAAGAAAAGAGGTGGTTTAATGACCGATAATGAAATTGTTACGATTTCAAGAAATGCCAATCTGACAGCAGAAAGAATGGAAAAGTTGCATAAAATTTATCTTGAACTTGAAGAAATCGGTTATGCTGGTTTATCTGGAAGTTTTAAAGTTGTTAAAAATGAGAGGGAAGCTAAAATTTTGCTAGCAATTGAAGAACAATTGTTGCAAGAGGAACAGCAAAAAATTATCAACTCTCCATTTGTGCGCTAAATGTTGTTAGAACCAACTTATACTTTAATTGCTGGAATAAACGGTGCTGGTAAGTCTACTTTTTACAGCCTAGACCAAGGAAAGAATATTTTAACAAATTCTTTTCGTATAAATCCTGATGAAATTTTAAGGGAGTTTGGTGGCGATTGGCGGAACTTTACAGACCAAGCCAAAAGTGCCAGACTTGCGGTTAAGATGATTGAGGCGTGTATTTCAAAAGAAATATCTTTTAATCAGGAAACAACACTTTCAGGTAACATTAGTTCTCAAATCAAGAAAATAAAACGAGCTAAAGAGAATGGTTTTTCAATTCAGCTTATTTATGTATCTCTTGAAAGTTCCGACTTGGCGATTAAACGAATTGCGGAGCGGGTTAAGCGAAATGGACACGGGATTCCAGATGATTTAGTTCGTAAAAGATATGAAAAATCATTAGAAAACCTAAAATTAATTTTGCCTTATTGTGATGCGATTGATATTTACGACAACACAACAAGTGAAGGCTATAAAATTGTTTATTCAGCTAGTGAGCTGACTGTAATTGACAATACCGATGCTTTCCCGTATGTAAAAAACTATATAAAATAACTTCACCAATTATTTAGGTAATGGTTTACGTCCTTGATTTATAAGGGCGTTTTTTATATCTAAAATAAAACACCATCAACCCAAAGCCAAATGTGTAAAATAGCCACAAAAAACCTATTTTCTAAACCCCTAAAAAGCAAGTTTTCTCCTTTATTTGATATTTAACCGTTTACGAGATGAACGCTTCAAACCGCACTTTAATAGTTTTTTGCTTGACTTATTTATCATTTTGAGTGATGAATAAGAGACAGAAACGGAAGATGAAAAATGACCACCTATAATTTGGAAGAATTTGAAGATGGTTCATCTCACATATACCTTTTTGGGCGTATTTTTCTGCGGCTTTGATAGTGTTGATGTGGTATAATGGGAGAAAGAAAATAAGATATTGAAAATATATTAAAAGAAATGAGATGAAAATTTGGGAAAGAAAACGGAATATTATCCATATAATGATATTAAAACGCATTGTTTTCATATTGTTTTTGATTTAGATGGAAATGAAAATATATGCCAGAGTGAGGAAGATTGGTGTGAAGAGATTTTTGATGAAATTCCCAATTTTGCTTTAGGAGATGAGAAGGCTCGTGAAATATCTAAAGCTAGTCCTAGAAAGGCTACTAAACAGGGAATGAAACTCCTTTATGAGGTAAAAGAAATTCGCGAAGCAAATGATGGATATTTAGCACTTGATTCTTCAGTAGAAGATAAGTATCTAAAACGAGGTGAGTTTGGAGAACTGATTTTATATTATCTTTTGAAAAAGAAACTTAATAAGCCTCAATTGATATCAAAAATCTATTTTAAGGATAGCTACAATGCAGTAGTGCATGGTTTTGATGCGGTTCATTATGATAAAGAGAGTAATGAATTATGGATTGGTGAAAGTAAGTTTTATAAAGATAAGAATGCAGCACTAAGAGAACTTGCAGATGATTTGGATAAGCATTTTAATTCAAAATTTTTCAAACAAGAATTTACGATAATTAGCAATAGATTCGAAGATTTGGGAATTCAAAATGATGAGATAAAAAATTTAATTGCTCCGGATAGTAAAGTTTTATCAAAACTTGTGAAGATAAATGCCTGTTTTTTTGCTTTGTTTGACGATGAAATTCTAAAATCTTTTTCTTATGAAAAAGGAACGGATAAACCGTCTCAAGACTTTTTAGATAGACTTAAAGATTCAGTTGAAAAAGCAAGGACAAATTTTGATGATAAGACAAAGGGATTTCTGCATAAAGAGAATTTGAAAATACATTTATTTTTGTTCCCTGTTGAAAGTAAATATAAGTTGGTAAAAAAAATGCACGAGAAATTGAAAAAGGAGCAGAGCTAAGATGAAGGATATTTTGCAAAATTTTGATGAAAGCTTTAATTTAGCCAGTAAAATTTCTCAGGATCAAGATAAAGAACAATTGATTTCTGTTATTGAAAATTGGAAATATGTTCATGAAAATGTAAGACCTGTATTTTCTGATTTAATAGAGAGTTTTGGATTCTACCCATATTTGAAAGAAAAAGAAAGTTTGGGAACAGCTGCACTTATCAGGAATGAATATCATAAATCTGAGTATTTAAAAAATGATTCAAACGGAAATTTGACATTTCATTTTGAACAAAAACAGTTGGAAGAAAAAATATCTAATAAACAAAATCTGCTAGTTTCAGCGCCTACAAGCTTTGGGAAAAGTTTATTGATTGAAGAATTTGTGGCAAGAAAAGCCCATAACAATATCATCATTATTCAGCCAACACTTGCATTGATTGACGAGACACGAAGGAAACTTAAGAAGTATGATGATTTTTACAATATTATCGTCAATACAAAACAAGAGGTAAAAGAAAATAACCTGTTTATCTTAACAAGCGAAAGAGTTCTGGATATTCTTCCTGTAATAAATACTGTTGACCTATTTATCGTTGATGAATTTTATAAGATTTCTAACAAGAAAAAAGATGAGCGAGTAAGTCATTTAAATATTGCATTTTATAAAGTAATGTTGAAATCTCCACAGTTGTTGCTGTTAACGCCAAACATTGATGATATTAATCAAGAGTTTATTGGAAAATATCACTTGGAATTTTTCAAGACAGATTATAGTTTGGTAAATCAAAAATCTGAAAAGATAGATTCTAGCGCTAAAAAAGGCGCTTGGAGTAAAAATAATGAGCCGGAAAAACGCCAACAACTATTTGAACTTTTGAATGAATTGACGGATAAATCTGAGCCAACTATTGTGTATGTCAAATCTCCTTCTCAAGCCGAAGAACTGGCTAAAGAATATATTGAGTGTCTTGATAATCTGGAGGAGAAAAAATTTCCTATTTTTGAATGGATAGATGAAAATATATCTGAAAAATGGCAGTTGAAGAAATATTTGCGGGCAAGAATTGGACTACATAATGGTCAATATCCGCGTCATATTGTGAATTCACAGCTAGAATATTTTAATAATGGAGATTTGAATGTTATCTTTGCTACCACTTCATTAATTGAGGGGGTCAACACTATTGCAAAAAATATCGTCATTTATGATATGCACAAAGGGAATCCTAAAATTACGTATTTTGATTTTAATAATATCAAAGGACGTGCTGGACGAATGATGAAATATTATACTGGTAATATTTACTATTTTGATGAACCGCCCGAAAAGATTGATGAAACTCTTGATATTCCAATTGTTGAACAAAATAAAGATTTACAAAGTGAGATACTGGTCAATTTAGAAACCAAAGATATTAAAGAGGAAAGAAAAAGCGATTATCAAAAGCTAATCGAAAATTTGCCGAATGATTTACTTGAAATATTTAAAGCGAATTATTTCAGTGTAGAAAAACAGACAAAATTATATCTACATCTGAAAGATAATCCTACTGTTTTGGATGATTTACTTTGGTCAACTACTACGCCTACTTATGACATATTATCTAATACTTTAGGAATAATAAATAATATACTTGATGAAAATAACGGTACTTATCACAACGCACTTGCTTATAAATGCATTAGCGTATCACACAATAGCTTAAAAGAAGTTATTGTTAAAGAAATAGAATCAAAAAAAGAATACTTAGCTAAAGAAGGAAAAGATAAGACCGAAGAGGAAATAATCAATTTATCTGTTTCTGAAATTTTATCTTTTATTAAGAATAAAGCAAAATATGAAATCCCAAAAAAACTCAGTGTGCTTGAGAGCATCGTTAATTACTTATCATCTGACAAAAAAGCAGATTATTCATCTTTTATTGCTATTCTTGAAAACGAGGGGGTGGACGAAAAAATCAGTATTTTGCTAGATTATGGTGTACCATCTTCAGCACTGAAAAAATTGAGAAATCTTCCAAACGATAACACACTAGACCATATTAAGCGGAATTTGCAACAATTTAATCTTAGCGAATATGAAAAGACTATTTTAGAGAAGGCGCTTTAAAATCGTTGTTTTCAAGTGAATGTAGTCATATATTATTTTTCATACTATCCCTCAAATCTGCCCAAAATCCATTTTCTTAATCTATTGGTTGTTTTGTAAATTTAGTTGGACAGCTAGGCATGCGTGATATAATGATGATAGAATTGAATCAAGCAACAATAGCGAAAGTGAGAATCATGGGAAACAATGCAAATAAAAACAATGAAATTTCTACCCTCAGCAGTGCTGCCGAGTATCTAACTTTTATCACATCAAGTGGCGTGGAGGCGATATATGCTGATGAAAATTTCGGATAACTGCAGTAGATGGGAAAAACTACGAGACAAAACACTATAATTTACAAGCAATAATTTCCGTCGGCTATAAAGTGAATTCTGAGTGTGCCGTGCAGTTTCGGAAGTGGGTGACACAAATTATTGAAAGATTTACGGTTAGCGGAGTTGATTATAAATAGAGCGAATACTGAAAAAAATAAAGGTAGCGAATTATTACTCGCTACCTTTATCTGGGTTATAGGTTGTTGTTTAGTATTTTTTTGATGGACTTCTTGGTGGTGTGGGTGGTAATACTATATCACTAAAAATTATCAAGAAGTAGAGAAAGGAGGTGAGGAGTGATGTTGAAGTTCAAATTTAATGGCGCTGTCGTTGATGATAGTGATGCGTGGTTTTACGATTGGTTCGGTGACCCTTATGTGAGTCCAAAAGCAGTCAAAGATTTTCTAGCGCAAGCTGGTGGTCAAGATATTCAGCTATCAATCAATTCTGGTGGCGGTTCGGTGTTTGCTGGTAGTGAGATTTTTACAGCATTGAAAGAATACGGTGGAAAAGTCGAAGTGGTTGTCAGTGGTCTTGCTGCTAGTATTGCTAGTGTTGTGGCTATGGCTGGCGATACGATTAAGATTAGTCCGCTTGGGCAACTGATGATTCATAATGCTGCAATGGTTGATTATGGCGATTATCGTGAATTTGACCATGCAAGTCAGATTTTATTTGCGACTAGCGAGAGTTTAGCTAAAGTTTATGCTGAGAAAACTGGTCAAACGGTTACCAAAATACTTGCTTTAATGGGCGAGGAAACGTGGATGACTGCTGATAAAGCAGTCGAGCTAGGTTTTGCAGATGAGGTGTTATTTGCTGAAAACGAGCCGTTACAACTGGTCGCAAGTGTTGGGCATATTGTCAGCAAGGAAAAAGTCAAGGCTTTTAAAGCTATGCTTGATAAGTCAAAAATCAAAGATGATGTCAAATTTGAAAAGTCTGATTTGAAAAATCTTGTTTCTGAGCTTGTCAGTGAAGTGCTTGACGAGAAAACAACTGAAAAATCAAAGCCAGTCAATGACTTGGCACGCTTTGTCTTTTTATAAATTTTAACAACGGAGGTCAAAATGACTATTTTTAACAAATTACCTAACTATCAGGCAGCAGTGACGAAATTCACGGAATCTGTCGCAAATGATGCCGATAAAACGGCACAAAATGAACTTTATGCTGAGGCGATGCAAACACTTGGCAGTGATTTGACGGAAACGTTGACAAATTCAAGTCGTGAGACGATTGAGCAGATGTTCGATGCACAAAAACTTAGTAAAGGCATGACGGCAAGTGAGGTCAAGTTTTTCAACGATATTAGCAAAAATGTTGGGACGAAAAATCCGATTCTTTTGCCAGAAGAATCTATCAACGAAGTGTTTGAAGATTTGAAAACGGAACATCCGATTTTGTCGGTTATCAATTTCAAAAATGCTGGTTTGCGTTTGAAAGCCTTAGTTGCCGAAACTTCTGGCGCTGCGGGTTGGGATGATGTTTTTACAGACATCAAAAATCAACTTGATACGGTGTTTAGTGAAGAAGACTTCTCTCAAAGTAAATTGACGGCTTTTGTCGTTGTGCCAAAAGATGCGCTGAAATTTGAGCCTTTTTGGTTGAAACAGTTTATCTTAGGGCAAATCACTGAGGCATTTTCAGTAGCGCTTGAATCTGCTATCGTCAATGGCGATGGCAATAAGAAACCTATCGGCTTGACACGTGACCTTAACAGTGGCACAACGTCTGGTGGTGTGACGATTTTTAATCCGAAAACTTCAACGATTGATTTGACTGGTCTCACACCAGAAAATGCGCCATCGCTTTTGAAGAATGCAATGTCTGTTTTATCTATGTCCGAAAAAGGGAAGTCAGTGGCAATTGCTGGTTCTGTGATTATGCTTGTCAATCCGTCTGACTATTATGAATTAGAGGCAAAATTCACGTCACTCAACTCAAATGGTGTTTACACCTTTACTTTGCCGTTTGGTATTAAAGTCATGCAATCAGTGGCTGTTAGTGCGGGTAAAGTTGTCATTTTTGTTGCGAAACGCTACAATGCCTATGTTGGTGGTGGCACTGAGATTAAGGAATATGAGCAAACGCTTGCGGTTGATGATTTAAATCTTTACACAGCTAAGGCTTTCTATTTTGGTAAGCCAAAAGACAATAATGTGGCGGTTATTGGTACGCTAGTTAGCGAAGGGGCTTAAAATGGAAAATGAAGTTTTGAAAATTAAAGTATTGAAAGATTTTGTAGATTTATCTATCAATCGCACACGTCATGTTGGCGAGGTGTTCGAGGTTACAGAGGAGCGTTTCGTGGAGATTGACACAGCGTTAAAATCTTATGTTGAAAAGATTGATGATATTGTTGATGTTGAACCAGAAACGAAAAAGTCGACTGCGGAAAAAGTTGAAAAGTTTGATGATATTGCTGATGTTGATGAAAAAGTGTCTGAAATTCCGACAGTTGATGTTGATGAAGAGAATGAGGGAGTGCCTGAAATTCCGACGATGGATAGCACAGTTGCGGAAATCAAAGCATGCTTAGATGCGCGTGATATTGTGTATACAGACAATATGAAAAAGGCTGAGTTGTTGGCGTTGATTTCAGAGTAGGAGGTGTTATGGCACTAGAAGGAATCGAGAAGTGGAGAATTGAAAAATGGGCACTTGAGAATCTCGAAAATTTTAAGGATAGAATGCGTATCAGTACGACTGCTGAAGATGAGAATCTTAAACAAATGTTGCTGTCTAGCGCCAATGCTCTTATTCGTTTGACTGGTGCGCGTGATTTTAATGATCCTACGCTCGTGAGTTTAATTTTTGATAGGGCGCGTTATGAGTATAATGATGCGCTTGACGAGTTTGCGGAGAATTATCGAGAAGAAGTCAATCTGCTCTATATTCAGCATGGATTGGAGGATGAAGATGATTTCAAGTCAGAAACAACGCAAAAATAAGACACACAATGGCACGTTACGAACACCTGTGACGTTTTGGAAGTACGGTGTAGCAAATGGGCTTGATGTGCGAGAAAGTCCAGTGAGCGTTTTGTGTGAAACTTTTGCGGAGATTTACAATCCGTCTCAAAAAGATTTGACTATCTTGAAAAATAGCGCTGTTGATGTTAAGCGGTCTGTGACTTTGAAAATTCGAGACCCTTTGACTGACTATCAGCCAGATAATAAACACTTTGTTGAAATTCAAGACGAGAGATTCGCTGGTCGACGGTGGAATATTGTGGATATTCGTCCTGATTTTTATGTGCGAGATTTTATCACGATTTTGTTGGCGGAGGTGTGAGATGAGCTTTACTGGTGCAGAAATTGTTGGTATGAATGAATTTGTGCGAAATCTTGAGGCAAAACTTGGCGAGGCACGTGTGAATCGTATTGTTAATAAAACTTTGAAAGAAATTGGCGAGGAATCCGCACAGGAATTACAAGCAATTGGTCAAAATTTTGTTGACCCTGATATGATTGCAACAAGTCGTGTCAGTCGAGAGTATGACGTTCCATCTGTTAAAGTCGGTTGGTCTGGCGGTCGTTGGCAGGTGGTTCATCTCAATGAGTTCGGTTTTAATCATACTGGCGGTAAGTTTGTTAAGCAGTCTGCTTTTGGTGTTATGCAAGGTTTCGTTAAATCGCAAGAGGGAACTTATCAGCAAAAATTACGCACTAAACTAGGAGAGTTGACAAAATGAAAGATATGATGACAGAAGTTTTTCAAGTGTTATCAGGCAAATCAGAACTCGCAGATGTGGTAATCAAATCATTTGAGCCTCCTGAAACTTTGACTGACAACGCCTCAAGTATTGTGATTGTGCCAGTGGGGTCGCCTGAGCAAGCGATGGCTGGGAGTGATAAATTTCTAGCTAAACGTTTTGTCTATCAAATCAATGTTGAGACTTCAGATAGGATTGAGACGAAAAGGTTAGCGAAAGCTGTTGAGGGCGCTATGCTTAGCATGAAGTTTGTACAGTTATCTGGCGGTCTTGATGAATATTTCAGTGAAACTAAGCGTTATGTGGATGCGCGCCGATATGTTGGCGTGAGTAAACTTTACGCTGATTATTAGAAAATGGAGATTAAATAATGGCTTTAATTGGTTTTGAGCGGATGACTATCCGTGTGTTAGATGGTGCTGCGCCTGTGACGAGTGGTGCGGGTAAAAACATCTTTGTGATTCAGGGCGATGAGGGAGAGGGTGCGACTTATAGCGCCAAAATCTCAGGACTTGGCGATTCTGTTGTGACTTATGGTTCAAATAAACCGTACCATACAGCTATTGGCAATATTAAACTTGAGCTTGAAACGGTGGATATTCCTGAGGAAGTTCTCAATGTTGTCAGTGGTTTTGACGAAACTGTTGGTGTGGTTACGCTTGGCCAAAAGTTGACACCGCCTAAATGTGCAGTTTTGCTTGAATCTCATAGTTTAAGTGAAGAGGATGCTCTTATCGGTTTTTATGAGGGGTATTTTACACCAAGCGATATTGAGATGAATACGCTAGAGGAAAAGACAGAGGAATTAGCTAAGGATAAACTAACCTTTACAGCTTATGCCTCGACAGATTCGGCGACTAAAGGGAAACGCATGGTTAAATACCTCGGTAGCGAATCGACTGAAATTGCAACACTCAAAGCGGGGTTGAAAATGACAGCTGCCGTCTAATTAAATCAAGGCACTGTCAAAGGTGTCTTGATTATTTTGAAAGGAAATATATGAGTTTAGAAATCAAGGTTTTAAATCAATCTGGCAAAAAAGAGGTATATGAGTGTACTTTTATCCCCGCTCGTAAATACCTTGAATATTTGGAGCTTGAGGAATCAATCGAAAAAGAGAATTTTAAGCCGAGTGAAATTCTCGGCAAGCGCTTAGCATTTATTGCCACATTATTTGATAATTTGACAGTTGATGAGATGTATGATGGTTTGAGTACAAAAGAATTGCCTGTCATTGTGCAAGAGGTTACAATGGCTATCTTGGGTGGTGGTGACGATGACCCAAAGGACAAGTAACTGCTACTGCTGCCAAAAAGAAATTATTGATGTTTTTCAAGTCGATGATGACTGAACAGCATTTATCAATCAATGAGGTTATGGATTCTGATTGGCGCTCGTTGCTAATGGTTTTAGGTGCTGGTGACGAAGTGGCGAAATCTGAAAATAAAGTCATTGATTTGGCTGATTTTATCAATACACTATAAAAAAACTTCGCAGAAATGCGATTTTTTTGAATAAATATCATTTACTACTTGACAATACGTGTATATACGTGCTACAATAATAAATGTAAGGAGGTACAGTTGCATATGCCACTTACTGGGAAAGATATGCTCAAACTTCTCAAAAAGCAAGGTTGGGTTGAACGTAGGCAAGAAGGGTCACATCATCATCTTTATAAAGATGGTGTTCGTGTGACAGTTCCTGTTCACGGTAACGAAGACCTTGGGAGAGGCTTAGAGAGCAGAATCTTGAAAGATGCTGGACTGAAATAGTCTGGTGTTGTTTTGGAGGTAATGATTATGTATATAGATTCATTGACGAAAACTTATCCCGCTGTGTTTGCGCATGATGGAGATGGCTATTTTATAGAATTTCCAGATATTCAAGGTGCTTACACGGGTATCAATAACAAAGATTTGTCTGTTGGTGTCGCAATGGCTGAGGAGGTTCTTGGCATGGTATTAGCTGATTTTGTCGAAAATGGCGAAAAGTTACCGATACCGTCAGATATAAACAACGTCAAGTATGAAGATGGTGGTTTTGTTACGTTGATAAAAGTGGATATGGAGAAATATTTTCATGATGAAACGCTTGTGAAAAAGACTTTGACAATTCCAAAGTGGGCTGATGATACAGCGAAACGGTCGGGGCTTAATTTTTCAAGGTTATTGACAGAGGCGATTGGCGCAAAAGCGACAGAATTGGCATTTAATCGAGAAGTGTAAAAATGGAGGTAGTTTCATGACAAATAAACAAGTTGCGTTGATAAGGGTTGGTTTGTCGTTTGGTGCGATTATCTTTTACCTTGTTGCAACAATCAATCTTTATCTAACACATCATGAGGCTGTTGTTTCAATGATTTGGGGGGCGGTGTTTATTGTGCCGATACTACCGATTATTGCTTGGTTTTTGCTTGGCTATGTGCTTTGTCGACTATTTTATAGAGCTTTACAAAATAATTATATTGAGCATTTTAAAGAGTGAGGTATTTGAGAAGTCCTATTTTTAGGGCTTTTTTTATTTATACTGGAATTATAATAAATTTTGGAGGAAAAATATGGCAAATGGTACACCATTAGGAAATATGGTCGTAAAACTTGGATTAGATAGTTCGAGTTTCGGGGATAGTGTAACGGCAGCAAATCGAGCGGTTAGGTATTTCACAAACGAAGTGAAAGCAATGGACAATGTTATGAAATTGACAGGAAAAAGTAGCGACGGACTAAGCGCCAAGCAAAAGTCGTTAAAAAATGCGATTGAATCACAGTCTAAGGCTTTAAAAAAATTGGAAGAAGACTTTAAAAAAGTTGAACCAAATACGCCAGCCTATGAAGCACTTGCTAATAAAATTCAAGCTGCTAATGTGAAGATGGCATCATTTGAGGGACAACTCAAGCAAGTAAACGTAGAACTATTGAACACTGCAAAAGAAGTTGCATCAAGCACTGGCTTGGCAGGAGGGTTGAATAGTTTAGGGGATAAGGCGATTGCAGCAGGAAATAAGTTAGATCAGATTGGCGATAAAATGCGCCCAGTATCTACAATATTGACAGCGGGATTTGCCTTGGCAACTAATAAAGCGATGGATTTTGAAGGGCAAATGAACACAGTCAAATCATTACTTGCTGATACAATTCCAAATGCTGAGGATTTAGGAAAAGCTACCGAGGAAATGGGCGAGAAGTCTAAAGGTTGGGCAAAACAGTATGGGATTTCAACATCAAGTATCAATAACGGAATGGAGGAGTTGATAAAAAAAGGTTTCGATATGAACGAAACGATTGCTGCTATGCCAGCGATACTAGATGCCAGTAAAGCTAGTGGGGATGATTTTGGGATTGTCATGGATTCGGCATCAAGTATTTTACGACAATTTGGCTTAGAGGCAAAGGATACGGGGCGCGTGACAGATGGTTTAACTTTTGTTGCTAATAAAACATCGTCTGGATTTGCAGACTTGGGCGAGGCGATGAAATATGTCGGTCCAGTCGCAAAAGCTACTGGGAATACGCTCGAAGATACGGCGGCAGCTGTTGGTATTTTATCAGATGCAGGTATCTTAGGGTCACAGGCGGGTACTGCGCTTAAGACGAGTTTATTGAGATTGTCGCAAATCTCAACGGATAAAATGGTTGCGCAATTTTCAGAGCTTTTGAATGTTGCAGGTAAAGGTGCTAAACCACTTGTTAAAGCGTGGGAGGAATCTGTCCCAGCTATCCAAAATGCCAAAAATAGACTGACGGAAGTTATCAATCTCGGTGGTACGAAGAAACAGATTAAAGATGCCGAGGAAGGTATTACCGCAGCTTACGGTGGTATCAAAACAGCATTTGAGAAAATGTCATTACCTGACCAAGTGGAATCACTTAATGGCATGAAAAAAGAATGGTTAGCAAATGGTCGAAGTCTTGAAGATTACAATGAAATTATCACGACATTAGTTGGTAAAGAATCACTACCAGCTATGATGACTTTGATTGATAAGGGTGGCGAATCTATCAAGAGTTTGTCAAAAGAAACGGGTAATGCGACTGGTTACACTAAAAAATTAGCGGATGAGCTTGGAAAATCTAGTAAAAATGGTGTTGAGAGGTTCAAATCAAGTCTCGAAGTCCTTCAAATTACTATTGGCCAAAAATTATTGCCAACTTTAGCGCCATTGGTTGAACGGATAAATGATACTATTGACGGATTTCTAAAATTACCTAAGCCTATTCAATCGGCTGGGGTTGGGTTAGCGGGATTTTTAGCCTTAGGTTATCCCGCATTGAATTTTTTGGGTGGCGCTAGTAAAGCCTTGGGAATTGCCTCGAAAGGTTTCGGGGAACTTGCGACAGGTATCAAGTTAGCTAGTGGCTTAAAAGATGTTGGGCTTGCTGCTAATGCTGCGAGCGGTATGGGAGGTCTTGCGGGATTGGGTGCTGCGCTTGCACCTGCTGCGCCAGTTATTATTGGATTAGGCGCTTTAGCAATCGCTACTGGTATTGGTGTTAAAGCATTCCAAGAAATGACGAGAGAAAGTCGTGAATCAAAAAGTAGGATTGAGCAATGGGGGACAGATGTTGGCTCGCATGCTGACGAGGCGATGGATAAAGTCCAAAAACTCGGACAAGAGACAGGTACAGCGATGCAATTGACAGCGCAAGGTTTTTCAGATGCGACACCAGGCATGGTTGAAAATTTAAAAGAGATCGGTAGTACACTAGAAAATTCTATTTTGGATAAGCAAGTTTCATTAGATGCCATGATTTCTAAAATGCCTGAAACGATTCAAGAATCTTTGCGGAAAATTATTGAGGATCAGACGAAAATTGACAATGAGGCACTTGCTAAAATTAAGGATAATCAGGCTGAAATTTCAAATATTCAAAAAACGGCAGCTGAAAATGGCGGGGAATATACGGCACAACAATTGAAATTGATTCAGAATTTAGCAACTGATTCAGCTAATGCCTATGTTAGTACTTTGAATGTTACAGAAAAAGAGGCTGGAAATATTCTTGATGCAATGACAGGGGATGTAGCAAAAGCGACAAAAGCACAAGGTTCTGAATGGTTGTCGAATCTAGGGAAACAACGTCAAGGAATCACTATTCATTATTCAGAAATGCGTGAGGAGATGACAAATGAATTAAAGGCACAGGGATTAGAAAATACAAAAATCGGTAATCAGATGCTTGCAGCATTAGAGGATAGTCAAACGAGTGCTACACAATTATTAGATGGTCAAATGGCAGCCATTCTTGAAAAATATCCAGAGCTGTCAGAAGAAATATTTCTTACAAATGGTCAAATGATTTCTAGTACCAATGAGTACGCTAAGGAAATGATCGCCGAAAATAAGAGAGTTGCCGAGAGTTTTAAAACATTGACAGTGCTGAACGGAAAAAATGCCGAAGAATTTCAAAAAAAGACAGAGCTTATGGCTACTGAAACAGGAAAGATGAGTGAAAAAACCAGTGCTTTTGTCAAGAGTTGGAACGCCTTAGTCCTTGATGATAAGAAAGTAAATATTGACACAAATGCACAGGCGAAGATAAACGAGGCAACTAAGAGTAGAGAGGCGTGGGATGAGCTAGTTTTTGGCGCAAAAGATGCGAGTTTAAAATCTAATGCTAGGATAATGATTGCTGAGGCAGCAGTTGCTAATGGTTATTGGGACGACTTGCCATTTACAGAGAAGCAAGCCTTGATAAAGTCTGATGCAACTTTGAAAGTCGAAGAGGCGCTTATGGCTTCTGGTAAATGGCAAGAGATGACTTTGGAGCAAAAAAACGCTATATTGGCGTCTAATACGCCTGAAAAAATAGCTACAACTATGCTTGAATTGGGGTTGTGGCAAGAATTTGTTCCGATGAATAAAAAACTAAAGGCTGAGAATTTTGATGTATTGAATAAGATTGCAACATCTGAAAAAACTTTGAATCAATATAATAATTTACCTGTTGAGCTAAAGACGATGATTGTTGATAATACTTTGAGTAATTCAAAGATTGTTGATAGCGGGGAGTTAATCAAGAAATACAATGCTATTGACCCAGAATTAAAAAAACTGTTGGCTGATAAATTTAATCTTGATACGACTATTCAAGCAGCGACTGGGCGGATTGGAGACTATGAACGACTACATCCGCAAGAAAAGAAATTGACTGCTAGTGATCAAACAGGGAGTGGTGTTAATTCCGCTGTTAATACAATCAATCAAGTAAAGGATAAAACAGCAACAATCACGACAATTCATCAAGATTTGTTTGCAAAGCCTACGGAAAATTATCAAGGCGCTATGTATGCTAAAGGGTCTAACTACCACAAGGGTGGCTTAGCTATGGTCAATGACCAAGCAGGGCGACTTTACAAAGAGATGGTAACTTTGCCAAATGGTCGGTCATTTGTACCAGAGGGGCGCAATGTGGTGCTTGATTTGCCACGTGGCTCGAAAGTTTTGACTGCTCAGAAAACTGCGCCGTTGATTCCGAAATATGCTAAAGGAATCGGCAAGCAGATAATTCCCGCCAATGGGCAAATTTTTCGGGATATGGAAAAAGCTCAGAAAGCGCCGAATTTGACGACTGTTATTCAAAATAAAGTTGATGGTGGTATTTTACAAATGATTGTCAAGGCTTTACAAGGTTTGAAACAAGGCAATGTTGAGCAGAAAATCATCATCGAAAATGTCACTTGGACTGGTAAAGAAGATATAACAGAATTGTTGCATCAACTGGCAAACCAAGAGTTAATTAACGCGAGAGGAGGGTTAGTATGAGTATTACTTATCGAGGTAAAAATGCTAAGGCGGTGTATGGTTTAGAAATATTGGATGACTTGACGTTTGAAAATGCTGCGCGTGATGTTGAGGTAGTTGAGATAGCAGGTCGTGATGGCGAGATTATTATTGACAATGGTCGTTATAAGTCGGTAAATGCGACGATGAGTTTTGTCATGTGGCGCAATTTGGATTTTGAAACTTTTGAAAACCAGATAAATGCGATTAAAAATTGGTTAAGTCTTGCTTTTGGTTATTCAAATCTGCTATGGTCTGCCGAACCAGATTATACTTACAGTGCACGTGTAGACGGCAATGTTACAATAAAGCCAGTGAATGAAACTAGGGCGACTGTCGAGGTTAGATTTATTTTTGCGCCTGTTAAATTTCTAACGAGTGGTTTAAATGTTCAGAGTTTGTCAAATAACGTTGCGTTTGCAAGTAAAGGAAATATTTCCGCTAAGCCTTTATTGACTTTAACTGGTACAGGAAATGTGACTTTAAAAATCAATGGTAAAGATTTTATCTTGAAAAATATCACAGGTGGCATTATCATTGACTGTGAAAAAATGACAGCGACTAATCTTGATAAAAATCAGTCACAAATGGATAAAGTTTATTCTTGGCCTATGCCTGTTTTGAAAGTCGGAACGAATACAATTTCTTGGGATAATTCTTCATTTAGCGTGACGATTGTGCCGAGGTGGGGAGATTTGGTGTGAGGTTGAAAAAGTCCTGTTTTTCGGGGATTTTTTTTATACACTAGACTTATGATAAAGAAAGGAGGTAAAACATGAGTTATCCGATTTTATACCAAGCAAACGAGACGAATTTTCAACATCAAGGCTTGGGTGTGTTGGTTGACACAATCAGCGCCACAGTTACTGAAGAATTAAACGGTAAATTTGAGCTAGATTTGGTTCATGGCTACAATACAGGTTTGTCAAAGCATTTGCTCGCTAACAATATCATCAAAGTTGATGCGGGAAATATCCTCAAAAATCAGTTATTTAGAATTGTGCAAGTGTCGAAACCGCTTAATGGAAAGATTGCAGTACATGCTGAACATGTCAGCTACATCACAAATGACTTGACTTTGAAACCAAAGACCATAGCTTTTGAGCAAAATTGCCAGGGGGCTATGAATTGTTTTCTTTCAGCCATTCACGAAACAGACCACGGTTTGACAGTCTTTTCAGACGTGATAACCGAAAGTTCGACAACGTGGGCTATTCCCGATTTTAAAACACCTCGTGATGTTTTGGGTGGTGTTGAGGGGTCGATTCTTGACAACTGGGGTGGCGAGTATAAGTTTGATAACTATCATATTTCGCTATTAGAACAACGTGGTAGCTATGCGAATACTGTTATTGCTTACGGACGAAATCTGACGGCATTTGAGCAAGAAACAAGCATTTTAGAAACAGTCACGTCTATTTATCCTGTTGCTGTGATAACGTCTCGTGAGGGCGAAACTGAGAGCACTGTGACACATACTTTGCCAGAGCTTGTGGTCGATAGTCCGCATATCGGTAATTTTCCAAATCGTAAGACCTTACTTGTTGACTTTTCTAATGAGTTTGATGATAAAAATCCATATTCGGATACAAAACTTCAGGCGAGAGCGCAAAAGTACATCAAAGCTAACCAAATCGGTGTGCCTAAAGTGTCTATGACCCTTGCGACCATTGATTTAGCGAAGATGGTTAGTGATGACTATAACGCTGCCAAAGTTGAACGCTTAGATTTGGCAGATACTGTCAAGGTGTACTTTGACAAGCTCGGCATCACGACTGAGGCAAAGGTTACGGCGGTTAAGTGGAATGTTCTAAAAGATAGTTATGACGAGTATACGCTCGGTGCAAAGAAAGCAACACTAGGCACTATCATCAAGGGAAATGTCGCAGAAATCAAGGCGGTTGCTGAATCTGCGAAAAAGAATGCAATCGAGGCTGTGCAGTCTGCTAATGGAAAAAATAGCAACTATTACGGCAATTCAAGCGACGGCGAACCGCAGAATCCGAAAGTTGGCGATATTTGGTTCGTCAAAGACGGCGAGCGCACAATTATCAAATCATGGAATGGGACATCATGGGTTGAACTTGTATCAAGCGATTGGCAGGAGATATTTGAGCTAGGACTGAATGCAGAATTAGATGTTGTGCGTGAAGAATTAGAAATCGCCCTCGCTGAAAAAGACGTTGCCATAGCCCAACTTGATGATAAACTAACTGAAAACGAGACAATCTTAGCACAAGCAACGCAAGAATTGACTGCAAATCAAACTGAAATTGCCAGTCTTGTAGAAGGCTTAGCCATCAACACACAAGCGCAAGCGGAACTTGAATTGTCGTTATCAGAACTAGATGCTGAACTTGCTGCTAACGTCGCGGAAGTCGCAAGCGCAACAGCGGCAATCGCTGCAGTGCAATCAAACGTTGCACAAGCGGTAACTGGCGCTAATAATGCTGTGAGTAAGGCAGATAGTGCGATAGCAAACGCAAGTACAGCCTTGACACAAGCGCAAAATGCTCACGCTAAATCTGTCAAGAGTTCTGCCGTGACTTATCAATCAGGAGCAAGCGGGACAACTGTACCAACTGGTACATGGGGAAAATCCATCCCGACTACTTCGGCAAGTCAGTATTTATGGACTAGAACTGTTTTTACGTTACAAGATGACACGAGTACGACTAGCTATTCAGTATCTAAGCAAGGCGCAAATGGGGTGGATGGGGTAGATGGTACAAGCGCCCCAACAATAACAGCAGTTCAAGACCAGTTTTATCTGTCAACCTCTAACACCGCTCAAAGTGGCGGTTCTTGGGGAACTGGGGTGCCGACATGGGTCAGTGGCAAGTACTACTGGTCAAGAGTTGCGACAACCTTTAGTAATGGAGCAGTAACTTATTCAACGCCGATTTTAGATGCGGCATTGAATCAAGCGCTTGTGTCAGCTTTGGAAGTCAAAACAACAGCTGCGAATCTGTCAACGACAGTCTCGCAACATGCAACTTTGATAGCAACAAAAGCCAGTCAATCGGCAGTAGATAGCTTGACAGGGCGCATGACAACAGCTGAGACAACGCTCACGCAACACGCAGGTCAGAATTCAGCTCAAAGCTACGACAGCAACAGTAGATGCGCTAACAAAGCGTGTGACGAGTGCTGAGACGACTATCACGCAACAAGCTGGATTGATTCAACTCAAAGCCAGTCAAACATCAGTAGACACACTGACTGGTAAGATGACAACTGCCGAAAGTAAAATCACACAGATGTCAAGCGACATCAATTTGCGCGTGACAAAAAATGACATCATCAATCAGATTAACTTGTCAAGTGAGGGTGTGCTGATTTCGGCGAATAAGCTGACGATTGAAACGACAGGCAACATGCTCACAAATTCAGAATTTCAATCCAATAACTTTTTTGATGGTTGGTTCTTTCAAGGCACGCAAACAGTCAATGCCAATAAAGGCTTTTATGATTCAGCTGGTTATCATCAAGATTCAACTGGCGGGCGAAGTTATAGCGTTGGTATTGACAGAAGAGCGGACACAACCACCTACTGGTCGGGCATTTATCAAGATGTTCGGGCAAGAGCTGATTTTCCTTATTCCGCAAGTGGCGTTTTTACCGTTAATGAAATAGGAGCTGCTGGCGGTAGTGGTGCAAGACTTGAATTAGAAGCACTTGATAGCGCAGGAGCTATTCTGGGTTATAGCAGAGGCGTTTATCGTCCTGCTAATAGTGGCTATGCCACTATTAAGATTGAAAATTTTGTCGCCCCAAGTGGTACTGTCAAAATGCGTTTGAAGTGGGTGGTTCATGGTGCGACTAGGGCTTATGCGACACGATTCATGTTGAACAAGGGAGTGAAAGCAGCACCGTATGATGCCTCAACTGGCGCTTTATACGTTGTAGGTAATATGATTGTGGACGGTGCAATTACGGCTGACAAAGTCGCAGCGAACGCAATAGTTGCTGGTAAAATCGCCGCAAATGCCGTAACAGCGACACAGATTTCAGCAGGAGCGATTACAACTGTCAAATTAGCAGCAGGAGCAGTCACAGCAACGACAATTGGAGCGGGTGCCGTAATTGCTGATAAAATTGGCGCTAATGCAGTCACAACTGCCAAACTTGCAGCAGGTGCAGTGACTTCAGATAAAATCACGGTAGCCAATCTTGCTGCGATTAACGGAAATCTTGGCACGTTGACAGCAGGCACGATAGATGCGAGTGTTGTAACTGTTAAAAATCTCAACGCCTCAAACATCTCGACAGGCACATTAAATGCCGCAAGAATTGCTGCCAATACCATCACATCAACGCATATCAATGTCGCAAATTTAGCGGCAATCTCAGCTAATCTTGGCACGATAACAGCAGGGACGATAAATGCAAGCACTGTGAACATCACTAATCTCAACGCCTCAAACATCTCGACAGGCACATTAAATGCTGCAAGAATTGCCGCAAACTCAATTACTGCAGATAAGATAAGCGCTACCAGTCTTGCCTTGTTCAGCAATGACACCTATCTAAAAGTGTTGTCTAATGGTGTGTACTTCAGCAACAAAGCGCAAATTATTTTCGAGAATTGGAATGATAGCAATGGCGAATTACAGAGCACGGAGGGATTGTATATCGGTGGTCGTGGTTCGGGTACAAAACATGTGGCATTTACTCGCTCAAACGGTTCGACTTTTATGTTAAGATCAGAAACAGGAATGGCATACGGTGCTAATACGAATATTGCTACAAATGCTTTGAATATCTACGACTATACACATATCTGGAACTCAATGCGAGTACACAGTACAGGACTTGTGCTTGATGGCTATTTGGCAATGGGCGGTGGTGTCAGTGAGGCTAGTATTCAGTATGATAAAGGTGCTGGAACGATGAATTTCCGTGTGCCAGGTGAGAGAAGTGGCTCATATTATTGGTTTAATCAAAAAGTCATCAGCACTGGTAGCTTTTCAACAAGCTCTCAATTGTCTCTTAAAGATGTCAAAGGTGATTATCAATCTGATGCTTTAGCGGAAATTTGTAAAACAAATATTGTGGAATACGCTTATAAAAATAGTCCAAACGACAAACAGTTGTCGCCGATTATTGATGATGTAAACGTTACTCCAGAGTATTATCTACCAGACATAGTCCATGATAATAAAACAGTCAATCTATACGCTATGTCGTCATTATCGTGGTTAGCTATCAAACAATTAGCTCAAAAAATAGGAAAGATAGAGGAGAAACTCAATGCTTACATTTAAAAATCAAGAACTAGCGCCAGTCATCAACTTTTTGGGAAAGTTGGCACTTGCGCCGAAAGCAAGCCGATGCCGCTCAAAACTCATCAAAAAACTGATGGAAAAATATGAGGAATTTTCAGAGGATGAAAAAAATCTCTTTGAAAAATATGGGGAACGTGATGATAAAGGCAATCTTGTCAAGACAGATGATGGTAACTATAAATTAGTGCCTGAGACTGCTAAAGAGTGTTTGAAAGAGCAAAGGATATTAGTAGACGAGGAGGTGATGATAGCTCTTGATGAAATCGAAGAAAAAGTCAAGTACTTGGTGGCGCAACTAGATGAACTCGATATTGAGTTTTCGGGGAATGATGCAGTAATCTATGATACGCTCATGGATAAATTAGAGGAGGAAATCTAAAATGACACTTACAAAAATCACATCACAAGGCACACTTAATGCCTCATCAACAATCAACGACGTAGATGCCGTCTACTTTTCTGCTAACATCAACACTGATGGTAGTTTTAATTTTTCAGTTGTTGGCGATAACGCTGATGCTATATTTGACACAGATAAAAAAGTATCAACTGAAATCAAAGCTGATGTAAATGCTTTTATCTCTGCAACGTATGAGCAGGCACAAACGCAACGCGCAAGTTATACACCAGAAGCGGTACAGACGGCAACAACAGATTAGGAGGCGAATAAATGGGATTACTTGAAATTGGTGGTATTTGTGGGTCAAAAAGGAAAGGGGGTGAGGAAAAATGACGAATAAAACTTATGACGTTCTGAAATGGATTGTTATCACAGTTTTGCCAGCTTTAGCAGCAATTGTTGGCACGATTGGGACGGCGACTAATTGGGCGCATACTGGTATTGCTGTGATTATTATCACAGCACTTGATACGTTTGTCGGCACACTGATTGGCGTGTCTGGCATCAATTATGCAAAGGAGAATGATGATGAGTTATAAGCAACTCGTAACACCTGACATTGATACGCCGTCATGGCGTGGTTGGTGTTTAGGTTATGTAGATGATGCCTTGAATGCGTTGGATTCTAATCGTTCATACAGCGCTCAAATTGGATACGAGAGGGCAAAAGCTAAAGGCTGGGTTCATAATGATATGAACTTTCCAAGTGATGTCTGGTTTCCGTTATTTTGGGCAATTAACATTGGAAACAATGCAGGAGATGGTCACGTCGCATTAGCGAAAATGAGCAACGGCAATATCGAAATTCATGATAGCGAGGTTCACGCAGGCGCAAGAGTGCCATATCGTTCATTGGAGGAAATTAACGGTTGGTTTGCGGCTTTCGGCTTTGAATATCTCGGTTGGTCTATCGGCGTTGACGGCGTGCAAGTTATCGAAGAAATCGTATCAGAACCAAGCGCACCAGTTGCGCCACAATTGAAAGGACAAAGTAAAATGGAATGTATCGTAGTAATGAAAGACAACATGGGTGGCGCTTTCAAGAAAGACCGTGTTTTTTTCTGGTCAGCTGACCAAGGTTTTAAATATCTCGAAGATAAAGATGACATCAAAATCTTAGATGACATCTCTAATCACTGTATCGGAAAGCCAATGTATCGTGTTGAATCATCTAAACAAGGACCATGGCATGCACGTCTTGCACAAATCAACGGTAGTTGTGATATTAAGTAAAAACGATAGAAAGAGTTTCGTTTTTATCTAAACCAAAAGCCTAGTTACTTTTGCGAGTGGCTAGGCTTTTTTTGTTTAAAATTTAGAACGATAAAAAAATCACGATTGCGCGTGATTCACTTCTTGCCTGACATAAATGATTTTAAATTTGTTAGCTTTTTTGTCAACTATGAAATGAATCACAGTAAAATGTAATGGTGTTTGAAATCTATGAAATTGAGAATTATCAAGTGTATCATGTTATAATCACGGTCGTTTCATAAATTTAATTTATCAAACAACATCACAAATTTCCAATAACAGCACACAAAACACGCTCATTTAACAAGCACTGTAAAAGATTTTGTTTCACACTTTTCTTCTTGTTTTTCTTT
>NZ_BLLI01000038.1 GCF_011170085.1 Pseudolactococcus hodotermopsidis
TAACTTGATAACACGATACTTTTTCAATTCATTCACAGTGAGTAATATCCTTTTCATAAGTATTAGTTTAACATTTGGGACATTTTATGTTTCGACCTACTTAGGACATTATCACTTTCGAATGATAGCGCAGAAAGAAAAAGTGCAAATCGCGCTTGCTAAAGTGGTTGAAAAGTAGTATAATGATAATGTTGTCTTTGTGAGTTTCATAAAGTGCAACCGCACGAAAACTGGTTAAATTAAAGCACTGAAAAGTCACCGTTTAAGGCGAGTCTAACATCTATCTAAATAAGGAGGAAACACGCAAATGACTTATGCAATCGTAAAAACTGGCGGGAAACAAGTCAAAGTTGAGGTTGGTCAAGCTATCTACGTTGAAAAATTGGACGTTGAGGCGGGCGATACTGTGACTTTTGACGAAGTTGTACTTGTTGGTGGCGAAAAAACTGTGATTGGGACACCGCTTGTAGCTGGTGCAACTGTTGTCGCTGAAGTTGAGAAGCAAGGGAAACAAAAGAAAGTTGTCACTTTCAAATACAAACCCAAAAAACATTCTCATCGCAAACAAGGTCACCGTCAACCGTATACAAAAGTTGTCATCAAAGAAATTAACGCTTAATAGGCGCCTAGTTTTCAGATGATTAACATCAAGTTTACTCGGAGGGCTGATCAGATAACACGATTTGTCATCACAGGACATGCCTTTAATGGCGAAGTGGCACACGATGTTGTTTGTGCAGGTGTGTCAAGTCTTGCGATTACAACAGTTAATTCGCTCGAAACAATCGCTCATTTTCAGCCGTTGGTTGAAGTGGACGAAGTTGAAGGTGGTTTTCTTGATTGTGAAATCTTGTCAGATTTAACCGACAAACAAAAAGAAATTGCTCAGATATTACTACAAAATCTGGAAAATGGTGTCAAATCCATTGCCGCAGAAGTAGCTTATAGCAGTTTCATCAAAGTATCTTAAGGGCATCTCTAAAACTCAGGTTCGCCTATTTTTGTCAGCTCATAAAATCGCAGACAATAAAAAGATGTGCACTTGCGGTTACTCGGTGCATGAAAAAAATTGTTAAAATTTCCTTAGTCGTTGTCAATCTTCCTTGACTTGCGTCAGCAAGCCTTCATCGGATTTTCTAGCCTAAGAAAATTTTATCTAAAAATGAACAAAAGTAGTTTTTAGTGATACCCTTAATTAAATCAAGGAGGAAAAACCCTATGTTGAAAATGAATCTTTCGTTGTTCGCCCACAAAAAAGGTGGTGGTTCAACTTCCAATGGTCGTGATTCACAATCGAAACGTCTTGGCTCAAAAGCTGCTGACGGACAAACTGTGACTGGCGGTTCAATCCTTTACCGTCAACGCGGTACAAAAATTCATCCAGGCGCAAATGTTGGTCGTGGTGGCGATGATACGCTTTTTGCCAAAATTGAAGGCGTTGTACGCTTTGAACGTCTTGGACGTAACAGGAAAAAAGTTTCTGTTTATCCAGTTGCTAAAAAAGCTTAATTTACGTAAACCCCTAGAAATTAATATTTCTGGGGGTTTTATTTTTGAAACTAATCGTTAAAAAAGGAATTTTTTTGACCTTAGCATTGCAATTTTTTTTAATGAAAATTTATGTTAAAATAGAATTATGACTAATAATTACCCAAAATTAAAGCAACGTTTTTTAGATTATGTCAAACGTCATACACGTTCTGATGAAAAGTCGCAAACAGTGCCAACAACGCAGTCACAAGTTGAATTTGCAAAGCAACTGGCGGCTGAGATGACGGCGATTGGTGTGCAAAATGTCCATTATTTACCGACAAATGGTTATGTTGTTGGTACAATTCCTGCGACAACTCATAAAATTGTGCCTAAAATTGGTTTTATCGCACATTTGGATACGGCTGATTTTAATGCCGAAGGTGTTAAGCCACAAATCGTTGAAAATTATACTGGTAAGCCGATTCAACTTGGGCAGACTGATTTTTATCTTGACGAAAAAGATTTTCCAAATCTGGCAAATTATCTAGGTCAGACTTTGATTACAACGGATGGGACAACTTTGCTTGGCGCTGATGATAAGGCTGGCATTGCTGAAATTATGTCGGCAGCTGATTATTTGTTGCAACATCCTGATATAGCACATGGCGAGGTTCGCATTGGTTTTGGTCCTGATGAAGAGATTGGAACAGGTGCCGATCTCTTTGATGTGGCTGATTTTGATGTTGATTTTGCTTACACTGTTGACGGTGGACCGCTTGGCGAGCTGGAATATGAGACTTTTAATGGTGCAAGTGCGGCGATTACGATTGTTGGTCGAAATGTCCATCCTGGAACGGCTAAAAATCAGATGATCAACGCCTTGCAAGTTGCTGTTGATTTACATGACCGATTGCCTGAAAAGGCGCGTCCTGAATTGACTGACGGTCGTGACGGTTTTTACCATTTAACGAACTTGACAGGCACACCTGAAGAGGCAGAATTGCATTATATCATTCGTGACCATGATCGGCGTGTTTTTGAGGTCATGAAAACATATTTGGCTGATGTTGTGGCTGATATGAACAAGCTTTTTGGAGAAGAACGTATTAAATTAACACTTAAAGATCAATATTATAACATGGCAGAAGTTATTGAAAAAGATATGACACCTGTCAACCTTGCTGAAAAGGCGATGAAAAATCTTGGTATTTTGCCTAAAATTGAGCCTGTGCGTGGCGGAACTGACGGTTCTAAAATTTCATTTATGGGCATTCCGACACCCAACATTTTTGCTGGTGGGGAAAATATGCACGGTAGATTTGAATTTGTCAGCCTAGAAACAATGATAAAAGCAACCGATACCATTATTGAAATTGTTAGATTGAACGAAAAATAAGGTTGCTGTCTGAAATATAAAATTAGGAAAAGTGATAAAACTTATGAAAACAGATAAATATGTCGTAGCTTTTCGGACGAATGCTTGGGATAAGTCGTTTGAGAAGAAATTTGTGACACTCAAATCTTGCGTTGATCCGAAACGTTGGGAAGTGGTCATTTTGGCAGACGAAACGAACGGTGTTTTGCCAACACCTGAGGTGTTTGTCAAGATTTCACATACAAAATCTAGTGTTGTTACTGATTTCAAAGTGGCTGCAGTTCCAAATGCGACACTTTGGCGCAATGGCGATTATGCCATTCATCCGCTCAAGCAGGCGATAGAGGCGAAAGCTTACATGATTGTTGAGAGTGATACCTTGGTGCAAGGGCGACTTGCGTTTGATGCGATTGCTGATTATTTTGACAAGGGTGGTCAGGTTGTGACTAACGAGCAGTATGAAGTCGACAATAATTTGGATCGTTATGATGTTTTTCGACGCGAAGGCTATTTTGATTATATTCATAAGGCATCGGTTATGATGTGGGGGGCGACAAACGAGATTTGTGACATTTTACTTGCTGAGCGCCAACGGATTTCTGAGCATGAAAATCTTTATGAGTACACCTACCCAGCTGATGAAGTTTTCTTTGGTTCGGTCATCAAAAAATATAATTTCGACTTTTTGGAGCTTCGGCATCTGGAAAATGTTGATACAACTAAACTTGCTTTTCGACCAATGTGGGTGCTTGAAGATACAGAAAATTGGGGTGGAGAACGCTTGATTCATGCCATTTCATCAATTGATTTGGTTATTTCGAGTTTGTATTATAATGCGGGTATTAATCTGAAAATGAATAACTATGATTATTCACCAGGCTCAAATCTTGATCGAATTTTCAGGTTGAGTGTGCTTTGTGATCGGAGTCATGAGATTTATAATGCGATGGTGCTTGATGTTTTCTCATCTCCTTATAATTCTAATCTTGATTTTGCGCATTATGTACAAGAACATAGGCTGTGTTATGAAGGACAGATTGATTTTAAAAATAAGGCATTTTTAGCAAATGCCTCAGCCTCAAGTGTTTGGCACAATCAATATAAACAACGCCATGCTTTACCATTTTACTGTGTTGATGGGAACTATGATTTAGATAAGTATCATAAGCAAGGATTTTTAAGTAAAGAATATCCCTACCCTTGGCTGGCAATTGAATTTTCAGAAGTTGAGACAATTTCCAAAGTTAATCTTTATCATCGCGAAGGTTTTTTCGACCGCACCAAAAATATCAATATTGAAATATCACTTGATGGTGAAAATTATGAAGTAGTTGGCGAATGGCGAGATATTGAGTTTATGCGCGAAGAATCAACTAGAAATAAGCAAGGCTATGTTTATGTTAGCCGTTTTGAATTGGCGGATGCTGTTGAAGCTAAATTTGTTAGACTTGTTTTACAAACTGGCGATACAGGTATGTATTTCAATCTCAATCAAGTCGAAATCTACTAAAATAAAAAAAATCAGAACTCAGGAAAACTGAGTTCTGATTTTTTAGAACTATTAACGAACAATCAAGACATCGCATTTGGCATGAGTTGCGATATATTGGGCGACCGAACCGAGGAATAAGCGCTCGATGTAGCTTAGCCCTGTTGCACCGATCATCAACAAGTCAATATTTTCTTCCTTAGGAAGCGTCGTTGCCATCATGACTTTGGGCGAACCAAATTCGACACGTGTACGAACGCTTTTAAGACCAGCAGCGCGTGCTTCATCGGCGAAGTCAGACACAAGATTTTCAGCGCCTTTTTTGGTGTCTTCAGCAACCAAAGTGTCGTAGTTTGAAATGCTTTGGAAAGCGCGCAAGTCAATGACATTGACAAGCAATAGCTCAGCATCATTACGAAGTGCAACGGCAACAGCCTTGTCAAAAGCGTTGGCAGACTCGACTGAACCGTCAATCCCAACCATTATTTTCTTATATTCTTGAATCATCGTTTTGTCCTCCTTTTAGTGACAACTATTCATTTTTAGAGCGTTTTTTTACTAAACAAACTCCCCCTCTACTTTTATTATAGTCTCATTTGATGAAAAAGTAAAAGGAAAACTTGGAGAAAGAGGAAATTTTTAGGAGAATATGCTATAATAGCCTTTATAGCATATTTAAACGACTAAAAAGTTTTTGATATAATCAAATGGAGATGTGAAATGAAAAAGATGTCTGATGACGAGTTTGAGCAAAAAATTCAGCAGATGCGTGAGTTGTATTTGGAGAATCATGGTGATAAGTGTGAGCTAAATGCGCAAAATATTTCGGCTCATTCGCCGTTTTTGGATCGTTTTCGTAGCCTTGACAATCAAAAGGCACGTTTGCGTCGTCAATTATCAGAGCTTGAAGTCAAGCGTTGTCGGGCATCATTGGATAAAAAATCTTTGCAAAAACTTGAACAAAAACTTGCGATAAAGAAAGCTTTGTTTAAAAAGTTGCTAGATGAAAAAGAGCAAGGTTAGAGTTTTGTCTGAATTTTCAGGCACTTCCTTGCAAATTAAATGAAAAGGAGGTCAAACTTAATGATACATACTGTTTTTTACGTCATCATATTTTTTACAGCCTTAGTTATTTCAAATGTTATCAACAAAGTTTTTCCTAAAATTCCTTTACCGTTGATTCAAGTTGTTTTTGGTTTAATTTTAGGTGTTTTTGGGGCTGGTGAGGTGTTGCGACTCAATTCGACGCTTTTCCTAGCCTTTATTATCGGTCCGCTTTTGTTTCGTGAGGGCGAGGAGGCTGATGTTAAAAGTATTCTCAAGCATGGTCGAACGGTTGGTTTACTTGTTTTTCCAGTTGTTTTCATTACGGCTTTGGTAATTGGTTTTATTGGTCATAGTTTTTATATAGCGGTGCCACTTACAGCGTGTTTTGCCTTAGGTGCTAGTCTAGGTCCGACCGATGCGGT
This sequence comes from Pseudolactococcus hodotermopsidis, assembly GCF_011170085.1. Taxonomy (GTDB): domain Bacteria; phylum Bacillota; class Bacilli; order Lactobacillales; family Streptococcaceae; genus Pseudolactococcus; species Pseudolactococcus hodotermopsidis. The sequence goes on from NZ_BLLI01000038.1 coordinate 5,807, forward strand.
TGCGGTTGCCTCTTTATCTGAGCGTTTCGAGTTTCCAAAGCGGATTATGTCGGTTCTTAAAGGCGAGGGACTATTCAACGATGCGTCGGGTATCATTGCCTTTCAGTTTGCGATTTTGGCCTTGACGACGGGCAAGTTTTCTTTAGGCAATGCCTTAAGCAGTCTGATGATGTCAGCTGTCGGTGGTGCTTTAGTTGGTTTTGCTGTTGCTTGGATGACACGTCTGGTCTTGACGCTGATGGAAGATGTTGCGGCACAAGATGTGACAGGTTATCTGATGCTTGAGATTATCTTACCTTTGCTTGCCTTCTTTTTGGCAGAAGAACTGCATGTTTCAGGCATTATCGCAGTTGTTGTTGCAGGGGTTATGCAGGCAAGTGGTTTCAAGAAAATCACTTTATTTGATGCGCAAGTTGAAAAGGTTACCGAAACAGTTTGGGGGACGGTCACTTTTATCCTGAACTCGATTGTCTTTTTGTTTCTTGGGATTGAGTTGCAACAAATTGCGACACCGATTATTCAAAATGCTTACTATGATAATGTTCGCTTGCTGATTACAGTTTTGGTGTTGGCTGCGACTTTGTTCATTGTTCGATATATTATGCTTAGCGTTTATTATGGTTTTGTTGCCAAAAAGCGTGGTCAAAAATTCAGCCGTTATATGGATGATATTTTACTTTTGACTTTTTCAGGTGTCAAGGGAACAGTGTCAATTGCGACGATTATGCTTTTGCCAGATGAGATTGCTGAGAAATATTCGCTGATTATCTTTTTGACTGCTTCTGTAACAGTTGTGAGTTTTTTGACAGGCATTTTAGTTTTGCCAATTGTTGCACCGAAAAAGGAGGAGCGTGTGGACAATATCGCGAAAATTGCGATTTTGACCAGTGTTGTTTCGGAGTTGGAAAATGAGGCGAAAAAAACAAGGAATAATTTAGGTTATATTACAACGATTGATACCTATCAAGCACGGATTCAAAAACTGATTATCGGTCAAGAGTCATCAACGATGACGGCTGAGTTTAATGCTTTGCAACTTTTGATATTGCGCCTTGAAAATGAGGGGCTTGAAAATGCTTTCAAAAATAATGATATTTCGGTTAAAACTTATCGCATTTATCAGACTTATTTGAAGGAGTTGGAACGTTCGATTGTGCATCGATTTGTATCAAGTCTGGCTTTTGCAATTGCGATTTTCATGCGGGCGATTCGTTTAGTTTTGAGTATGATTTTGCATATCAACATTAATTTTAATCGTAAAAAAGGCCGCAGAATGGTTGGTGATTCAAAGGCTGAGATTCGTGATTTGTATTTTAAAAATACAGCTTTAATCATGGAATCTTTGGAAAATTTGGAGGGTGTCTACGATGCTGACCTGATAAATTATCTCCAGTCAGAACGTTTGCGGACATCGCAACAAATTGCGGTGGGTGGTTTTATCAATCGGTTTATCAATAAGAGATTGCGCCCCAATAATTTGGATGAGATGATGCGTGGTTATTATTTGGAGCGTAAATTAATATTTGAATATGAAGCTGACGGGTTATTGACAGCACGCCAAGCCAAGGCGATGCGTAAAACCGTGAACGCTTTGGAAGATTATTCGATGAATGATAATCAGTCCAATCTTCTCTATGATTTTTTGGAGTATAAACCAAAATAATGCTGCGAGTTTCGCAGTTATTTTATCGTTTATATTTGACAGATTATAAAACAAAAACATTTGAATTTGATTGATGTAATAGTGAAAGAAGAAAAAATGATTTACTTTGATAATTCAGCAACAACAGTGATTGAACCACAAGTTCTGAAAACTTACACGGATGTTGCGACCAAAATCATGGGCAATCCGTCAAGCTTGCACAATCTTGGTACGGTTGCCGAGAGAATGTTGCAAGCATCACGCAAACAGATTGCTGATTTGCTTAGTAAGGAGCCGGCGGAGATTTATTTTACCTCAGGTGGCACTGAGGGCGATAATTGGGTCATCAAAGGTGTTGCTTTTGAGAAAAAAATTTATGGCAATCACGTTATCGTGTCTGCTGTCGAACATCCAGCGGTCAAAGAATCAGCGGAATGGCTGAAAATGCAAGGCTTTGCTGTTGACTTTGCGCCCGTTGATAAGAACGGCTTTGTTAAAGTTGACGCACTTGCGGCACTCATCAGAAAAGACACGATTTTTGTTTCTATCATGGCGGTCAATAATGAAATTGGTGCCATTCAGCCGATTCGAGAGATTGCTGAACTGCTAGCTAATCAGCCAACGATTTCTTTTCATGTGGATGCGGTACAGGCGATTGGTAAGATTCCTTTGACTGAGTTTCTGCCCGAACGTGTTGATTTTGCGACCTTTTCGGCTCATAAATTTCACGGACCGCGCGGTGTTGGCTTTATTTACATCAAAACTGGCAAGAAAATTCAGCCTTTGTTATCGGGTGGCGGTCAGGAAAACAACCGTCGTTCAACGACTGAAAATGTAGCAGGAATTGCTGCAACTGCCAAGGCTTTGCGGTTGGCATTGACTGATTTTGATAGGAAAACGGCAAAACTTTTGGCAATGAAACAGGTCTTGCTTGCTGCACTTGCGACTTATTCGGATGTCGTTATTTTTAGCCAAACGGAAAATTTTGCGCCCAATATCATCACGTTTGGCATGAAAGGTGTGCGGGGCGAGGTTTTGGTGCATGGCTTTGAGGCGCATGACATCTATATCTCAACGACAAGTGCTTGTTCTTCTAAAGCTGGTCTAGCTTCAAGTACACTTGTTGCCATGAATGTGCCACCCCAAATCGCAACATCAGCGGTAAGAATTTCTCTCGACGAAAGTAATCACATGGCAGAAATCGAACAGTTTTTAACCATTTTCAAACAGTTACATGAAAAATTTCAGAAAATAAAGTAAGAGACACTAAATGACAAATCTAAATTACAGTGAAATCATGGTTCGCTACGGCGAGCTGTCAACTAAGGGCAAGAATCGGATGAAGTTTATCGGGCGCTTGGCTAAAAATATCCGCGAGGTGCTGACTGAGTTTCCGACGATTTCGGTCAAAGCTGAGCGTGATCGGGCGCATATTTTTTTGAATGGTGCGGCATACGAACCTTTGGCTGAAAAGTTGGTCAAGGTTTTTGGTATTCAGAATTTTTCGCCTGCCATAAAGGTTGATAAAAATATGCCAGCGCTTGAAGTCGCAGTTGCGACTTTGATGAAAAAAGTTTACCTAGAGGGGATGACTTTCAAAATTTCCGCACGCCGTAGTGACCATGAGTTTGAACTGGATAGTACTGAGCTGAACCGTGAGTTGGGTCATACCGTCATTAGTACCATTTCTCATGCGAAAGTGCAGATGAAAAAGCCTGATCTTGACTTGCGCGTGGAGATTCGTCCCGATGCGGCTTATCTGAGCTATGAGACGATTAAGGGTGCGGGCGGTTTGCCTGTTGGGACGGCTGGTAAGGGGATGCTAATGCTGTCTGGTGGGATTGACTCGCCTGTTGCGGGTTATCTGTCGCTCAAACGTGGCGTTGAAATTGAGGCGGTGCATTTTGCTAGTCCGCCTTATACCAGTCCTGGTGCGCTCCAAAAAGCTAAGGATTTGGCGGGCAAGCTGACTGTTTTTGGTGGCGATATTCAGTTTATTGAGGTGCCATTTACCGAGATTCAAGAAGAAATCAAGGAAAAAGTCCCCATGCCTTATCTGATGACGATTACACGGCGGTTTATGATGCGCGTTGTTGATGAGATTCGGGCGCGGCGCAATGCGCAGATTATCATCAACGGCGAGAGTCTCGGGCAAGTTGCCAGTCAGACTTTGGGGTCAATGGTGGCGATAAATGCTGTGACGACAACGCCTGTGATTCGTCCCGTGGTAACCATGGATAAGCTGGAAATTATTGAGTTGGCTGAGAAGATTGACACCTTTAACATCTCGATTCAACCTTTTGAAGATTGCTGTACTATTTTTGCACCACCGCAACCCAAGACCAATCCTAAACTTGAAAATGCTGAGAAATTTGAGGCTCGGATGGCGATTGATACGCTCGTTAAACGGGCGGTTGACGGGATGATGATTAGTCAGATTTCTGGTGGCGCACAAGTTGATGCGGTGGATAGTGCGATTTTGGAGTTGTTGTGAGGGTGTTATGGCAATAAGTAATATTGATTCTTGGTATGAAAAGTTGAGCCTGTCAGCCGTTTCAAAATATGAAAAAGTTTTGAAATTTATCTTTCTTTGGATGGTGGTTAATAATTATTATAACTCTCGTTATGATATATTAGATAGAGACTCTTTTTGGAATTAGCAAAGGAAGATAAAGTTAAGGAAAAATTCGCTACTGCAAAAGAGAAATTTTTAGATTCATTTGAGAAATTGAAGTTTGATATTGGTAAAAATGGAGACGGTGTATTTAATATGAAATACCCGAATGATAAAGGCAAAATGTCTAAATTTAATCGCTCTAAGGATTCAACAGATGATTTATTCAACGTTATATATCAAAACATATGTAATTTATTTCATGGGAGTAAGCCCCCTTTTGGGGAAGTTGAAATTTTATCCGATAATGATATTGACTTGATAAACTGGGTTTATGATACCTTGCGTGAGATTTATAAAGTTTTGTCTAATTAAGAAAAGTAAGTAAACAGGAGGAAATATGTTCACAAAAGAAAAATTCCCAGGATTATTAGCCCTCGGGATTTTCACATTTATGTCAACCCTTGACGGTTCTATCGTCAATATTGCGCTGCCTAGTATGGCGCGGGAAATGCACCTTGATATGGGGCAAGTCACATGGTCTGTGACCATTTATTTGGTTGTGATTTCGGGCTTGATTTTGCTGTTTGGTCGGCTGGGCGATTTGATTGGTAAGACCAAGATTTTTAGTTATGGTAGTTTACTTTTTACCTTTGGTTCGCTTCTTGCGGGGATTAATCTTGGTTTGTATTTCTTACTATTTGCGCGGATTATCCAAGCGATTGGCGCATCCATGACCATGTCTAACAGCTTTGGCATTACCAGTCAGCTCTTTGAGCCAAAAATTCGGGCGCGTGCTATGAGTATCATGTCAATGTTTGTCAGTCTTGGCTCAATTGCGGGACCTGCCATTGGTGGTTTTATTTTACAAATTGCCAGCTGGTCTTATATTTTTTGGATTAATGTCCCGCTTGGCGTGGTAGCTTATCTGATTGGGCGCAAGGCATTGCCTAAGGATGAGGGCGCAGGGACAATCAAGGATGCGGACTTGCTTGGTGCAACGCAGATGTTTTTGACAGTTGTTACTTTTTTTGTTGCAGTTAGCTTGGGCCAGGCGCAAGGTTTTACCACGGTGCCAGTTATTTTGAGTTTTCTTGCGATGATTGGACTTTTGGTTTGGTTTATTCACACTGAAAAAACAGTCGAAAAACCTTTACTCAATCTCGGTATTTTCAAGAGCAAGCTCTTTACGATTAGCGTGATAACTAGCATGACCATGTTCACGGCGGGCAGTTTTGTTAATATTCTCATGCCTTTTTATCTGCAAAATTTCCGCGCTTGTGCGGCGGGCTTTGCGGGCATAGTGATGATGGCTTATCCTGTGGGTATGTTTATCTTTAGTCCAATTTCGGGTGTCTTATCGGACAAGTTTGACAAGGAAATTATCACATTTCTTGGTATTTCGGGTGTGCTTGTTGTCCAGTTTGGTTATCTGATAATTGGTGGTACGACTGCTCTAATATTGGTCATGGTCTTTCTCTTTGCACATGGTGCAAGTGTTGGTTTCTTTCAAAGTCCAAATAATGCACTTGTTATGTCAACTGTTGAGAACCGATTTTTAGGAATTGCAGGTTCGGTCAATGCTTTGGGGAGAAATCTTGGCTTTGTGCTTGGCACAACATTTGCCACAACTGTCTTGTTTGTCTCCATGTCAAGTCAAATGGGACACCGCGTGTCAGGTTATGTTAAATCACGACCAGAAGTCTTTTTAAATGGCATGCACGTGGCGTTTTATGTCGCATTTGCCTTGGTTATTGTGGCATGGCTGATGTCAGGGTATCGTTTGTTGACACGAAAAAAATCTGCTTGATGACAAGGAGCAGATTTTTTTTAATTAGTAATTGATAATCGTGTATTTTTTCTTGCCACGACGAATGACGGTCAGTTCGTTTTCAAGTTTATCACTTGCATTTAAAATATAGTCAAGCTCAGTCTGACGGTCACCATTGATATAAATCGCACCATTTGTGATGTCCTCGCGCGCTTGACGGCGACTTGGTGAAATCTTGGCATCTACCAAAAGATTGACCAAATTACCGTCAAAATCAGCGGCAACAGTAAAGTTTGGCACGTCAGAAAGTCCTGCTTTGATGTCTTTGACTGATAATTCCTTGATATTGCCAGCGAAAAGTTGCTCAGAAATGTTCACGGCTTGCGCATAAGCAGTTGCACCGTGAACCAATGTCACGACTTCTTTTGCCAATGTTTTTTGGGCTAAACGTTCATGCGGTGCGCTTTCAAAGGCTTTGGCAATCTCATCAATCTCATCAAGTGTTAAGAATGTGAAAATCTTCATGAATTTGACGGCATCGGCATCCGCAATATTGAGCCAGAATTGGTAAAACTCGTAAGGCGAGGTTTTATCCGCGTCAAGCCAAACGGCATTCCCTTCAGATTTACCGAATTTTTTACCAGTTGAGTCGGTAATCAGTGGGACAGTGATGACGTGTGTGTCGTTGCCCGATTTTTTACGAATCAAATCAGTTCCAGCAACCATATTGCCCCATTGATCAGAGCCACCGACTTGGAGACTAACACCATAGCGCTCGTTTAGCTCGTAAAAATCGTAGCCTTGCAAGATTTGATAAGCAAACTCAGTATAAGAAATGCCAGTCTCAATGCGTTTTTTGACCGATTCCTTGCTCATCATGTAGTTAATCGTAAAATGTTTGCCAACATCACGTAGAAATTCGAGGACATTCATCTCAGCAAACCAGTCGTAATTATTGACAACAATCGCTGAATTTTCACCATTAAAATCAAGGAAACGCGATAGTTGCGCCTTGATTGAATTTGACCACTCGGCAACGGTTTCAGTCGTTTGAAGCGAGCGTTCGCTGTCCTTGAAACTCGGGTCACCAATCATCCCAGTCGCACCACCAACGAGGGCAACTGGTTTGTGACCAGCTAATTGGAGGCGACGCATGTTGAGAATCGGCACTAAATGTCCCAAATGGAGACTATCAGCCGTCGGATCGTAGCCTGTATAAAATGAGACAGAACCCTTGTCAAGCGCTGCTCGCAAAGCTGTTTCGTCAGTTGTCTGAAAAATCAGACCGCGTTCTTTTAGTTCATCAAAAATCTTCATCGTCATTTCTAGTCCTCAATTTTTTATAAATTAGTTCTATTATACCAAATTTTTGGTATAATTAACATATGGCTAAAGAATTTTCTGAAGAAGAACGCAAGCGTTTAAAACAGCAACTTGCTGATAAAAAAACAAAGCGACTTGAAAAAGTAAAACAAAAAGAAGATAAAAAAAATCCAGATAAGGGCATTAAGCAAACTGACGGAAAAACAATTTTACAGACTAGCTTTATTGTTGTTCGAGGTCTTGGGGTCGTAGCGGGAGTGATTGTTCTCTTGGTAGGCGTGTTTGGCGTGGCAACGGGGACAGGTTATTTAGTGAGTCTGATTTCTGATGTTAAGCTACCCTCGAAAACTTTTTTGACCGATAAAATTAATACGATTCCTGAAGTTTCGTCGATGACTTACAGCAATGGTCAGAAGATTTCTGAGATTTCCAGTGATTTGGTTCGCAAAAAAATTTCTAGTGACGATATATCGCCTAATATCAAAAATGCTTTGATTGCCACGGAAGATGAGAATTTTGAAAGTCATCATGGTGTTGTGCCGAAAGCGTTTTTTAGAGCGCTTTTAGGTGAGTCTATGGGCGGTGCGACTTCTGGTGGTTCAACGATAACGCAACAGCTGATTAAACAGCAGATTCTTGGAGATTCGCCAACGTTCAAGCGGAAGGCAACGGAAATGGTTTATGCGCTTGAGCTTGAAAAACAGGTATCAAAAGATAAGATTTTGACCGATTATCTTAATATCTCGCCTTTTGGCCGCAATAATAAGGGACAAAATATTGCGGGTGTTGAGGCTGCTGCCCAAGGTATTTTTGGGACAACAGCTAAAGAGCTGACGATTCCTGAGGCGGCATTTATCGCTGGCTTGCCACAAAGTCCGATTGTTTATACACCTTATGGTGCGGACGGTAATCTCAAATCTAAGGAAAATCTGGAATATGGTATTGCAAGACAAAAAAACGTGCTGTATAACTTGTATCGAAACGGCTACATTTCTCAAAAAGAATATGAAGAATATGTGAATTATGACATCTCAACGGAATTTATTGCGCCAGAATCGGTTGAAACGGTGGGAAATCGTGACTATCTTTATCAGGTCGTTTATGATGAGGCGGTTGATAAAATTTATGATTATTTGATAAAGGTTGATAAGGTGTCAGAGACTGATCAAGGCAATGATGCGGTTCAAGAACACTATCGTGATATGGCTGAGCAAGATTTGCAACAAGGCGGTTATACGATTACTTCGACCATTGACCAAGAGATTTACAGTGCGATGCAGGTCGCTGTTCGAGATTATGGGTATCTTTTGCAAGACGGGACGGGCGAGGTTCAACCTGGTAATGTTCTCATGGATAATAAAACAGGTGCTGTTCTTGGCTTTATTGGTGGTTTGGACTACAATACCAACCAAAATAATCACGCGTTTGACACGCACCGTAACCCAGGATCGTCAATCAAGCCGATTATAGCTTATGGGCCAGCTATCGACCTTGGTTTGCTGGGGAGTGCCAGTCGCTTGTCGAATTATCCGACGAAGTTTGCGGACGGTAAGCCGATTATGCACGATACATCTGACGGCACACAAGAGATGATGACTTTGCAAGATGCGCTTGATACATCTTGGAATATTCCAGCTTATTGGACTTATCAGACGATTCTTCAAAAAGGTAACTCAGTTAAGCCTTATATGAGCAAGATGAACTACAAGATTTCGAGCTATGAGATTGAGTCGCTACCGCTTGGCGGCGGTATTGAACCGACGGTTGTACAGCATACCAATGGTTATCAAACTTTGCTTAATGGTGGAAAATATGTGCAGTACCACACCATTGCCAGTATTAAGGACGGCAATGGTAAGGAAATTTATCAGCACGAAAATAAAGAGGTACAGATTTACTCAAAAGCAACCTCATCAATTATGGCGGAGTTACTAAAAGGACCAATTAAGTCTCAAAAGACAACGACTTTCTACGGTCAACTTTCAACTATCAATCCAACGCTTGCGGCTGCTGATTGGGTCGGAAAAACAGGTACTTCAAATGATTTTGTTGATATTTGGCTCATGCTTGGTACGCCCGCTGTTACCCTAGGTGGTTGGGTCGGTCACGATAGTAACACGTCAATGTCCTCAATGATGGGCTATGACAATAATTCACAGTATATGGCGCAACTTGCCAATGCAATCTATCAAGCCAATCCAGCTGTCTTTGGCGTTGAGCAAAAATTTGAAATGGATGCTTCTGTTATCAAGTCAACGGTTTTGAAAGCAACGGGTGAAAAGCCGGGGTCATTTTCAGGTGGCAATTATAAAAATTTCACAATTTCTGGTGAGACAACGACAAGCCTTTGGGCAAAAACAGGCGCACCAACAACGCAATATAAATTTGCGATTGGTGGTAGTGACAATGATTATGTCAACGCTTGGGCGCAGATTCTTGGTAAGAGTACACTAGAAGTGCCGACACCAGTTCCTAACTACACCCCGCTACCATCAAGTGAGAAGAAAGTAAATTGATAAAAGGCGCATGAGTGTTTCAGATTGAGCAACGTATTTGATGCGTTGTTTTTTATTAAAATTGAATGTTTATATAAATTAGCATAATCAGATCATTCACTTGTATCACTCTTTTTTATTGAATTAGAAAAAACGCGGATGACTGGTCAATCGCGGTTTTTCTCTAAAATTTCCCCACTTTTAACTTCAAAAACCGCCATTTTATCAGGCAAATTTTGCAAGTGGTCAAGCGTTGTTGTTGTAATAAAAGTCTGTGTTTTACCAATCACAAGCGACAGCAGATCAAGCTGACGTTGATTGTCCAACTCACTCATGACATCGTCTAGTAAGAGAACAGGATAGTCGCCCGTTTCTTGAAAAATCAAGTCGATTTCAGCGAGTTTGACCGAAAGTGCCGTCGTTCGTTGCTGACCTTGCGACCCAAAATTTGACACGTCAATATTATTGAGCAAAAACTGCAAATCGTCACGGTGTGGCCCGACAGATGTTTGCATCCGAAATAAATCTTTTTGACGAGCAGATTTTAGTTCAGCAGCGAAGTCTTGCTTAACATTACAAGCATAGATAATATCGAGCTTTTCCTTTCCTTGACTGAGTTTATCATGTAAATCAGTCGAAATTTTCGTCAGATTATCAATGAAACCTTGCCGATGACTTATCACTTTCTCGCCGTATTCAACAAGTTGCTCGTCCAAAACATCCAAAAAATTGGCATCAAGTTTTGTCTTGTCGAATTTCAGATAAGCATTGCGCTCTTTTAACGTTTTATGATAACGCATCAAATCATAAAGATAAACAGGGCGAATCTGCCCGATTTCCATATCAATAAAACGTCTGCGAACACTTGGGGCGCCTTTTATAATCGCCAAATCTTCGGGCGCAAACATAATCACGTTGAGATTGCCGATATAGTCAGCCAGCCGTTTTTCCTTGAGATGATTGGCTTTTACGATACGTCCCTTGGTGTTTAGGAGAATTTCCAGCGGTACAGTCGTATTTTTTTTGATAATGGTACCTGCAACCGTCATTTCCTTGCTATCCCAAGCAATCAATTCACGATCAGCATGCGTGCGGTGGCTCCGTGTCAACGCCAAAAAATAAATACTTTCGGCAACATTGGTCTTGCCTTGCGCATTTTGACCGACAAAAATATTGAGATTTGGGTGGAAATTGAGCGATAAATCGGTATAATTTCGGAAATTTTTCAGATGTAGCTCAGAAATAATCATTTTGATCCTGGGAATTTTGGTTTGCTTGTTTTGCGTTTGAAATACTGCTCTTTATTGTTGGTGGCTGATTTTTGGCGGTTTTCCGTTTTTTTGTTGTCAGCGTTCATTTTTTTGACAATGGCTTTGACACGCGCCTCTTCATCACGTTCTTTTTGGTGTTCGGCAATCTCATCAGCTGTCGGTGCAACAATGTTAATTTTTAGTCCTAAGCCTGAGAACTCAAGCACATCGCCTGCATAAAGTTTTTTGCCACGTCGATTTTCATAGTTGCCATTATAAAAAACATCATTGTTTTCAAGGAAATGCTTGGCAGCACCACCAGTCTCGATAATGGCTGTTTCTTTGAGAAGTTTGCCAAGTGTGATAAATTCGTCATAAATCGTGTAATTATTCATACTTCATTTTACCATAATTTTGGTATAATAGGAGGTACGAGAAAAGGAAATGCGTTTGCCGATTTTGAAGATAAGAAAAATGTTGTTTTTTATCGAAATAAAATTAGTACGTTTTTTCAGAAGTCGACAACTAAAAGGAAAATCATGAAATTAAAAAACGGTGTAAATTTACATATTATCAAAGAGAAGAAGTTCAAGACTGTCCAATTTTTGGTGCGTTTTCGTGCGAAAATGTCTCGGAAAAATGTTGCCAAGCGCGTGATGATTTCCAATCTTTGGGAAACGTCAAATGCGATTTTAACGACTAATCAACAGTTTCAAAGTAAGTTGTCAGATATGTATGGCGCTAGTTTTTCGACAGGTGTGGCTAAAAAAGGGAACAATCATTTTTTAAATATCGGAATGAGTGTTGTCAATCCGACTTTTATCGGTACAGATACGGTAATGGAGGCGATTGAACTCTTACATCAAGCACTTTTTATGCCTTTGATTGACGATATTGGCTTTGATGAAGAAACATTTGCGCGTGAAAAGAAAAATCTGTTACAATATTTGGCATCCACGCATGAGGATAAATCTTACGTTGCATCAACACGTTTGACGGCATTATTTTTTGAAGATAAAAATCTCGCGACACCTAGTATTTCAACAGTTGGTTTGTTGGAGCACGAAACACGACAGAGCGTTTTTGACTATTATAAACGCATGCTGTTGACTGATACCATTGATATTTTTGTTTTGGGTGATGTTGATGAAACTATGATAAGTCAACATTTTTCTGAAATGCCTTTCACTGACCGCGAGCCTTTGACGGAAATTTTCTATGAACAAGCCAACTCAAATATTGTTCATGAAAAAACGGAAAAAGAAGAGATTAATCAGTCGATTTTGCAGCTGGCATACAGTCATCCTGTGCATTATGGCGATAAGGATTATCTGACTTTACAAGTGCTAAACGGTATTTTGGGGGCATTTCCACACTCTAAGCTCTTTGCAAATGTTCGTGAAAAGGAAAGTTTGGCTTATTATGCCAATTCACGTTTTGATACGTTTACGGGTTTTCTGAAAATTTCAGCGGGGATTGATGCGAGTAATCGCCATAAAGCGCTGACGATTATCCGTGAACAGTTGCGTGCATTGATTCAGGGCGATATTTCTGATAGCGAACTCACACAAACTAAGGATATGTTGCGCAATTCCTACTTTTTGGCACAGGATTCGCCGACTAATTTGATTGAGCAAGTTTTCATCGCGGATTTGTTTCCTGATCGTTATTTATCGGCGGAAAAATGGGTACAGGCACTCAACGCTGTTTCAAAAGATGATGTCGTTAGAGTTGCTAAAACATTAAAGTTGCAATCGTTATATTTTATGGAGGGAGAAGTTCTTGGAGATTAAAAAATATCCACAAGTTGGCGAAACACTTTACAAGGACGTCCTTTCTAACGGTTTGACTGTCTTTTATCTGCCAAAACCTGATTATAACAAGACTTACGGGCTTTTTACGACGAATTTTGGAAGTTTAGACACGACCTTTACGCCACGTGGCAAGTCGGAAATGACGACTTTTCCTGAGGGGATTGCTCATTTTTTAGAGCATAAACTTTTTGAAAAAAAAGACGGTGATGCCATGAATTTCTTTGGCGCGCTAGGTGCGAACTCAAATGCTTTCACGAGTTTTTCGCGAACCTCTTATCTTTTTTCAACCATGGAAAATATTGCTGAAAATGTTGAACTTCTGCTTGATTTTGTACAAGAACCTTATTTTACACAAGAATCTGTTGAAAAAGAGCAAGGCATTATCACACAGGAAATTCAGATGTATCAAGATTATGCCGATTTCCGCTTGTTCTTTGGTCTTTTGCAAAATCTTTATCCCAAATCGCAATTGGCTTCAGATATTGCGGGTACACCTCGCAGTATTCGGCAAATTACGGCAAGTGATTTGTACGAAAATTATCAAACTTTTTATCATCCGTCAAATATGACACTCTTTTTGACAGGCGCGTTTGAAGTTGAGAAAATGTCGGATTTGGTCACTAAAAACCAAGCTGAGAAAACATTTGAGGCGATTAGTAAAATTAAAAAGGCACCATTTAGCGCTGCTGACCCGATTGTCTCGAATAAATTATCTTTTGATGTCACGATTCCAAAACTTGCGCTCGGTTTTCGGGGCTACGACAAGCTATCCTCTGACGGTTTGAAACGTTTTGAGTACAAAGTTGCTGTTCAGTTGATGTTGACGATGATTTTTGGCAATACCAGTTCGCGTTATGAAAACTTGTATAATCAAGGCTTGATTGATGATTCATTTGGCTTTGATTTTGAGGTTGGCTCGCAATATCATTTTGCAAGTTTTACTTCAGACACAATTTATCCAATAAAACTCGCTAAAATTTTGCGTGATACGCTAAAAAGTTATAAAATAGAGAGAGACTTCAATTTGGAACATTTGACGATGCTCAAAAAGGAAATGTTGGGCGATTATTATAAATCGCTCAATTCCCTTGAGTTTATCGCCAATCAGTTCTCATCAAATCTCTTTGAAGGTGTGACTTTCTTTGATTTTCCAAGTATTCTAGCTTGTTTGACACTGGAAAAAATTGAAAAACATGCGGATAAGTTTGTCAATGATATGAAGTCAAGCGATTTTGTAATGAATCCGAAATAATAATGACGAGATAAATAATATGCAAGCAACGATTTAAAATGATAAGCAGATTTTTAATTAGTTGAGCAAATTTTAAAAGATGAGAGGGGAATGCTCGTGGCACAAAAAACAGTTGGGCAAGTCTTGCGTGATAAGCGCGCCAAGCTAGATATGACGCTAAATGAAGCGGAAAATCTATCGCAAATTCAGAAAATATACATTGTTGCCTTGGAGCACGATGATTATGAGGCATTGCCTGGGGAATTTTATGTCAAGGCCTACCTCAAACAATATGCTGTTCGCTTGCAGCTTGATTCTGATAAGCTGATTTCGGCTTATGAAAAGAACGAGAGAATTGAAGTAGAAGAACCTACGGATTTTGCGGAAAATTATCGCTTTGTTAAGCCATCAGAGCGTGTTGTTGAGGAAGAAAACTTAACGAAAACTTGGCGCTATTATCTGCCGATTGTTCTGCTTGGCATCGCCGCATTTGCGATTGTTGCGGGCATTTTCACGGCTGTTTATTTGAATAGACCTGAAAAAGACAAGATTACAAATACGCCTTATAATCTGTCAACTGAGTCAAAAAAATCATCTGAAGCGAGTAAGAGCAAGGAGCCAGTAGTGCCGAGTACAGCTTCTGAGACACCGCCCGCACCTAAAACCGAGGTAACGATTACAGGTGATGGTCAAGACTTGCTAGCAACGGTAAAAAATACTGAAAACCCAGCAATAGTAACGCTCAGTACGGTAGAAGGAGCAGAAATTTGGATTGGTATTACTGATACTGATTTGGTGGATGGGCAAGTGACCCTGACAGAAGAGAACCCAATAACACTAACGATGCTAGGAACAGAGATGACGTTGATGTTCGGTAAAACCACAGATCTGACTCTCAAAATCGGAGATGCCACAGTGGATTTATCAAGTATCCTTGACCCTGCTAGTCCGTCAACTTTGACAATTAATATAGAAGATTTAACAATCAATAACGAAGACAATATGGAAGAATAGAGATAAATCTAAATATGATGAAATTAACAAAGGAAAATATTCCTAATAATCTGACGATTGCGCGAATTTATGCGATTCCGATTTTTCTGCTGATATTGGCATTAGGGGGCAAATCGCAAACTTGGCAGATTGTGGCGGCGATTTTGTTTGCGATTGCTTCGGCGACAGACTATTTGGACGGCTACTTGGCACGCAAATGGCAAATTGTCTCAAATTTCGGGAAATTTGCCGATCCTTTGGCGGATAAAATGTTGGTTATGTCAGCTTTTATCATGCTTATATCTTTGAAACTCGCACCAGCTTGGGTAATCGCTGTGATTATCTGTCGTGAGCTTGCGGTAACTGGTTTGCGCCTACTCTTGGTTGAACAAGGCGGTGTCGTCATGGCGGCAGCGATGCCAGGGAAAATCAAAACTTTTACGCAAATGTTAGCGATTATTTTCTTGTTGCTAGGATTGAATTTGGTTGGCACGATTTTTCTTTATATTTGCTTACTTGCGACGATTTATTCGGGTTATGATTATTTTTCTAAAAGTCTATTTGTTTTTAAGGATGCGGATTGAAAGGCGTTGTTCGTTGATGGTCAAAGATTGTTGATTTTGGAAGAATTAGGAGAAAAAGATGTCTAAATTTAGCAAGATTGATGTTTTAAAAAATCAACTGAATGATTATCGTCCATTGACTAAAGCCCAAGTCGCACAAATTGAGCAAGAAAAGAGAATTGAACACGTCTGGTCTTCAAATGCTTTAGAGGGCAATAGTCTGACCAAGTATGAAACAGCCTCTATTTTGGAAGTTGGACTGACTGCTAATGGTAATCCTGTAAAAGATATTCTTGAAACGCTTGATTTGGGTGTTGCTTATAATTTTATGGAAGAGTTGGCTAATGGCGAGCAGGAGTTATCAGTGGAACTGATTCAGAAGCTCAACAGTTAGTCACGATTAAAAGTGTTGATAATATTGATTTTGCGGGTGTCTATCGTTTGGCGAAAGCCTATCCTTACCTAGTTTCAGGTATAAAATATACTGATCCGATTTACATTCGTCAAGAAATGGGGAATTTAATTTATTGGCTTGATGAAATTGCTAAAACGCTACATCCTGTTGAATATGCGGCGCTACTTCATCTTAAATTTGTCAGCATTCATCCTTTTGCGGATGGTAATGGTCGAACAGCTCGCCTTTTGATGTCTTTTGCCTTGGTCAGAAATGGCTTTCCTATTGTCAATATTCAGCCTGACCCTGATTCAAGAAAGGAATACATGGTGGCACTAGCAGATTCACAACGTCAAGATAATCCTGAAAGCTTTATCGATCTTGTTAAAAAATATGTTGAGGCAGAACTTGAATCAAGAATTGCTATTTTGGCGTTGAATGAATCGAACATCGCCAATTTTGGTAAAAAATAGTGCAAGGAGTTGATGATGAGAATGGTTGAATCAAAAATTGGGGGTAAATTCTATCAGAACATTCTTGGGTAAAAATGTTTAATGATGGTCGGCTTCTTGTCGAACCATATCGAACCATATTTGCTTATCGGTTGAATAAGCATAACAATGACCATTAGCATGCCAACCCACACGCTGTTTTTGCTAAATAATGACAACAAGAGTCTCAAACACTACCATGTTTGGGACTTTTGTGATGCTGTGTATGAATTTTTCAATAGACTTCTCCCAAAAATAAAAAAATTTGTTATACTATAGTCATGAACTATGAATCCCTCACGAAACTCAGCGATAGTCATTTTAAACGTCTAGTTGGCGTTAAACGTCCAACCTTTGAATCTA
>NZ_BLLI01000039.1 GCF_011170085.1 Pseudolactococcus hodotermopsidis
TTAGGATATAATTAAACATGTCTTTCCTTTCTTTTGTGTTGCTTAGTAACTCACATTATAGAAGGAAGGATTTATTTTTGCAAAAAAATCGTCTGGGAATTTTTCCCACACGATTTATTATAGAGCCGAAGTTTCGTAAGGTGTTTTTTATAAAAAATTTGAATGATTCCCAATGACTAAAATTTGTTCTATTTTGATGAATCTTAAAAATTAGTATAAAATGAAAAACAGTTGCGTTATATTAAAGCGATGTTATAATAAAATCAGTTCTACTATTAAAAAAGGAGAAAAATTATGAAATTAAAACACGTCTTGCGCTATTTTCTTAAGGGGTTAATGCCTAAAAAGATGATGGTTGCTTCTCTTTTAGCGCTGTCATTTGCTGGTGGTGTTAGTTACACATCAGTTTTTGCGGATGAAAAGCCGCAAACGAGAGCTGTTTTTGGCGAAGATACGCGTCAACTTGTCACAGATTTTACGAATCAACCCTATCGTGCAACTGTTAAAATGGTAGTTCGTTTTCCAAATGGTTCAAGAGTTGTTGGTACAGGTGTCCTTGTTGCAGATGATTTTGTAGCGACAGCAGCTCATGTTATCTATGATGACTCAAGAGGTGGTCGTGCAGTAGCTGCCGAAGTAACTGTTGGAAGTGGTAGTAGTCAAATTATTGGTGTAGCTCGTGCTGATGGCGAGGATCACTTCTTTACTGCAACTGATTATACAAAAGGCTCTGCTAATCATGATTTGGGCGGTATTAAGCTTGATAGTTCTTTAAGTAATGCAGGCAAATTAGAGATTCAAGAAACTATATCAGCTAATGAAACATTACGTTTATCTGGTTATCCAGGTGATAAAATTGGCAATCCCATTTATAGTGGCGGTTTTGCTGGTGTCTCTCTTTATACTGATGCGGGAACGATAAGCAATTTAACTGCTGATAAAGTTTCTTATTCAATGGATTCATATAAAGGCACTTCTGGTGGTAGTGTTGTTAATAGTAATAATAAACTGGTTGCAATTCATTCTGGTTATAATGAAGTTGAAAATAGTGGCGCACGCCTAACGGGTACGAATTTAGCGCAATTGAAAAGTTGGATGGCAAAGGAATTTCTTACGGTTAATTTTGATTTATATGGTGGTGAGGGGACGACACCTAAAACTGTAAAAGTTTGCAAAGGTGATAAGATAAAAATACCAGCTGAAATACCAACTCGTGTGGGACATAAATTTCTAGGGTGGAGTAATACACCAACACTTGGCTATGTTTATAGATATAATTTTGGAGAGGAGTATTTGGTCAATTACAATACGACTTTATATGCGGTATGGGAAAGAGAAATTTATACCTTAACACTTGATTTAAATGGAGGTGTTGGCGAAAATACTATACATAAAGCCTCTTATGGTACGATTATAACTCAGATTTCCACTTATGCGACAAAAGAGGGCTATAAATTTATAGGTTATGGTTTAAATCCTAATTCGCAAGAAGTTTTAGTACAACCTACAACTAATTATTGCCTACTTGGAGATGTAACACTTTATGCAATATGGCAACCGTTAAAATAGGGATAATATTAAAATATCATTAGAGAAAACAAATTCAAGCCAGAGCGCTTGTTTTTTGGTATAATAAAAAGGAACAAGAGTTTAGAAAAGAGGATCTCACATGTCAAAATTCAACCGCATTCATCTAGTTGTCATGGACTCAGTAGGGATTGGTGCAGCACCTGATGCCAATGAATTTTTCAACCACGATGTTGATGACACCAAGTCAGATACATGGGGACACATTTCAGAAAATTTTGAGCTGAAAGTGCCTAATCTGGCGAAAATTGGACTTGCTAATATCCCGCGTGACAAAGCACTTGTCGGCGTTGAAAAGCCAAGCAAGCAAACTGGCTACGTTACAAAATTGCAAGAAATTTCTCGTGGCAAAGACACGATGACAGGTCATTGGGAAATCATGGGACTCAATATTCAAGTGCCTTTTCGCGTTTTTCCAAATGGTTATCCCGAGGACTTGTTAGAAAAAATCGAAACATTTTCAGGTCGAAAAATTATTCGTGAAGCTAATAAGCCTTATTCTGGCACGGCGGTTATCAACGATTTCGGACCACGCCAGCTAGAAACGGGCGAGCTGATTATCTACACGTCAGCTGATCCAGTTTTGCAAATCGCAGCACATGAGGACGTGATTCCCTTGGCCGAACTCTACAAAATCTGTGACTATGTGCGGTCGATTACGCTTGACGCCCCTTATATGATTGGGCGGATTATTGCGCGACCTTATGTTGGCACAGCGGGTAATTTCACGCGAACAGCGGGTCGCCATGACTATGCCTTATCGCCTTTCGGGCATACCGTACTTGATTCGCTCAACGAAACTAATATACCAGTTTACGCTGTCGGCAAGATTAACGACATTTTTAACGGCGTTGGTATCAATCACGACATGGGACATACGGCGAGCAACATGGCTGGCGTTGACCGCTTGATTGAAACGCTGAAACTGGCTGATTTTACCCACGGTTTTAGTTTTACAAACTTGGTTGATTTTGATGCGCTTTTCGGTCACAGACGTGATGTGGTGGGCTATGGCAAGGCGATTAACGATTTTGATGCGCGCCTGCCCGAGATTTACGCTGCCATGGGCGACAGCGACCTGCTCTTGATTACCGCTGACCATGGCAACGACCCGACCTATCCCGGCACGGATCACACGCGCGAGTACATCCCCTTGCTTGCTTACAGTAAAGCGTTTAAGGAAAATGGCGTGCTGCCAGTCGGGCATTACGCTGATATATCAGCAACGATAGCCGAGAATTTCGGTGTCTCAGCAACTGAAAATGGCGAAAGCTTTTTGGATAAATTGAATTAAAACCACGATACTGAAAGCGGTACGACGGCGTCGCAAACTTTCCTAGAAAATTAGCTTGAAGTTCAAATAAAGGAGAAAAAACATGACATTAACAGAAAAAATCAAAGCAACAGCGCTCTTCCTACAAAATAAAGGGCTTGCCAAAGTCGATTTCGGCATGATTTTAGGTTCGGGTTTGGGCGAATTAGCAGAAGAAATCACAGAGTCAGTTGTGATTGATTACGCTGATATTCCAAATTGGGGGCGCTCAACAGTTGTCGGACACGCTGGCAAACTTGTCTATGGCACGCTTGCAGGAAAAAAAGTGCTTGCTATGCAAGGACGCTTTCATTTTTATGAGGGCAATCCGATTGAGGTTGTGACTTTTCCAGTGCGCGTAATGGCTGAGCTTGGGGCGACTGGCATGATTGTGACCAATGCGGCGGGCGGTGTGACACATGGTCCAGGGACGATTATGTTGATTACTGATCATATCAACTTTACGGGTCAAAATCCGTTGATTGGCGAAAATCTTGAGGTTTATGGCCCACGTTTTCCTGATATGAGCAATGCCTACGATAAAAAATATCAAGCAACGGCACATTTGGTGGCTGAGCGTACTGGTATTGCGCTCAAAGAAGGCGTTTATATGGGCTATTCAGGACCAACTTACGAAACACCAGCAGAGATTCGTTTCTCTGAGATTATTGGGGCAAATGCAGTTGGTATGTCAACAGTACCTGAGGTTATCGTAGCCGTTCATTCAGGACTTCGTGTGCTTGGTTTTTCAGCCATTACCAACCATGCAGCAGGCAAACAAGCTGAACTCAGCCACGATGAGGTCGTAAAAGTAACCAATCAGATCAAAGAAGAATTTAAAACGTTGGTTAAAGCTGTTTTGGCTGAATTGTAAGGTAAGCATAAAAGACTTGTCAAAATTGGCAAGCTTTTTGGTATAATGGACTTATTCAAGTACAAAAACAAAACAGATTTTGGCTAATTTCAGCCAATTCTTCGTCAATTATTGAATCGCACACCTATACGCTAAAGACAGAGCTATAACGACTCACGTTAGTAGCGTTTTGTCCGCTGACTTGTTTTATTCAGACCTATTTGACAAAAATATCAAGCTCGGTACGCTCGGTGTTAAGGTGGTGGAAATGGAGGCAGCAGCGCTTTATTACCTTGCGGCAAAACACGGCGTGCAGGATTTGGGTATCATGACGATTTCAGATAGTCTGGTTCTTGACGAGGACACGACTTCTGAGGAGTGCGAAAAAACTTTTACAGATAATGATGCTTGTTGGCATTGAAACGCTCTTTCTGAAATGAGAGATAACAAACTCATATATTTGTCATAAAAAAAGATTCAGAAAAGTCTTTTTATTTTTCTATATTTATGTTATAATAATTTTGTTTCAAAAATTGTGGTTGTTTAACCGCTTACAATTTATAACTTAGGAGAAAAAATGGAATTTTCAAAATGTAAAAAAGTTTTAGCAGCCGTTACTATCGCGACTTCTTTGTCAGGTGTTGCTGCTCTTGCTAACGTACCAGCTAATTTTGGTGGTGCAACTGTTGTTAGTGCAACTGAAGCTACCGATATTGCTAGTGTTGCTGAAGAAGCAAGTATTGATTTTACTAAAGTTGATGCTGCGCTCGCTCAATACAATGCTTTGGATAAAGAGATTTACACTGACAATTCATGGCAAACATTTCAAACAGCAGATGCTGATAGCATTAAACGGACGGCAGATACGGTTGATGACATGAAGAGTTTGTCGTCAGAAGCACTTAATGCGCAGATCATTGAAAATGGTAATACGGTTGCTGAGATGCAAGTAAAATTAGATGAGTTTGCTTTTGCGCTTAATTCTGATATTGCCAATATCTTGGTTAAAAAATCAGAAATTGTAACAATTGATTTTTCTGCTATTGATGCGGCAATTGCGAGATATAATGCGCTAAATCCTGCTGACTATTCAGCAGAGGCATGGGAAGAATTTCAAGCAACTATAGCGCTTCCAAATGGTGATAAATTTGATGTTGCTGATTATGCTGAGTATGTGGCAGAGCTTAAGGCATGCTCACCAGAAGAATTGGTTTATTTCCTAAGAAATAACAGTATGACTGCTGAAGAGTTGCAAGAAGAGTTCAATGGCAATGCGGTTGCACTCAATCAAAGAATTGATTTATTGGGTTCTCCAACAGCGCCAACTGAAGTTGAAGTACCACTTGTTCCTTCAACTGGTACAACGGCTACAAAAGCGGCACCAGCAGGCGCAGTAGCTAAAACTAATATTGCAAAAGAAGCAAGTTTAGTGCCATTTGCTATTCTCGCAGTAAGTGCTATTGCTGTTTTAGGTTCTGCGGGCTATAAAGTTCGTAAAGAAAACTAATGTATAGAAAATAAGCGCAAAAACTAAGTAGCGATTTCTGTCGTTGCCTAGGTTTTGTTGTACAATTAAAACTCCCAAAACTATTAAATTAAGATAGTTTTGGGAGTTTTTTGATGAATTTCCCTATGCTTTAAAATTGTTGCGGTATTGTTAAACATTTTATTTCTGAACAACTTGTCTTGTCAATTTACACCTGCAACCCAGCCTGTCGCAAGTGCGCAAGTAATATTAAAACCACCTGTATGTGCGTTAATATCAAGTACCTCGCCTGCAAAATACAAATTTTCAATTGATTTGCTCATTAAAGTTTTCGGTGTTATTTCACTCAAATCAACGCCACCAGCCGTTACAAAAGATTTTGCAAGACTCATTGTGCCAGTCACTTTTATCGGAAATGCTTGCATCAGATTTATCAAATTTGCCAACTTTTTAAGAGGAATCTGTTTGATTTTCATCTCAAGTTCAAGGTCGGCAGAAGCTATCAAAAATTCAGCCAAACGTTCCTGTAAGAACAATTTAGTGACATTTTTGACCGATTTATCTCGTAATTGCTCAAATTTATCAGCAAGCTCATTTTCAGAAATTTTGGGTAAAAAGTTAAGAAAAATAGTCTCATCAGCCTTGATAAAACTAGAGGCTCGAAGGGCGGCAGGACCAGATAAGCCAAAATGTGTGAAAAGTAAATCATGTGTGATTTTTTGCTTACCAATCTGAAGTGTTACCTCATGCAAGGAAATTCCTTGTAATTTTTTATGTGGAAAATCGGTGATTAAAGGACTCTCAGCAGCTTTCAAATCAGTTACATTGAGCTTGAAATGTCGCGCAATTTCATAACCGTAACCAGTTGAACCAGTAGACGGATAAGATTTTCCGCCAGTTGTGACAATCAGTTTCCGCCCAGTAAATTTAGTGTTGTTTGCTATTTTTACGATAAAATCATCATCAATTTTTCGAGTAGAAGTAACTTCCGAATCAGTTAAAATCGTCACACCAAGCGCCACCATTTTTGCTTGTAAGCTAGAAATAATTGTCTGAGCGCTGTCAGTTACGGGAAAAACGCGACCATGGTCCTCAACTTTGAGCTTGACACCATTTTCCTTGAAAAAAGCCATTATATCGTGGTTGTCGAACTGAGAAAATGTGCTATACAGAAACTTCGCGCCATGCGGAATATTTGAAAAAATCTCGTTGTGTGTCCCATTATTGGTTACATTACAGCGACCACCGCCAGTCAAGGCGAGTTTTTTGCCAAGCCTTTTATTTTTCTCCAAAAGTAGCGTTTTACGCCCATAAAAACTGCTCGCAATTGCTGCCATCATCCCCGCTGGTCCGCCACCAATGATAATTGTATCGTAATTATTTGTCATCATTCTATTGTAACATTTAATTTAAATAATCAAACTTTGAAAGTCACTTTAATTTTAAGATTGAGCATGGATTATGTTATAATTGGTTTATGGAAGATTTTGAAAAGTCTCAAAAATCAGTATTATCTGGTGAGACTGATTATTGAAACAATAAGACGATTTTGGCAGAAAAAAATCGCAAGTCCTGAAATTGCGATTTAAATCAGATTATTTATGACGCAAATCTAAAAGCACAACATTGCTATCAATAATTTCGCCATTTTCCCGCAACTGTGCGCGTTTTAGTTCATCCTCGCTCAAAGTCATCTCATTTTTCAGGAACATTTCGCCATATTTTTTGAAATGCAAGGGGACAAAATTTGAGTCAATAATAACATCAAATTCCTCAGGTACAGTTCCTTTGTCAATAGCAATCAGTCTGAACTTGGTGCCAATTGAGCAGCCTTCGACGGGGCGACCATTCTCCCCAATCGTATTATCAAAATCAAGTACGATGTCAGCACCAGTCCAACTGGCAACTTTTTTCAAAATCTTGTTATCAAATGTCATTTTCATGATAGAACCTCCTAAGTAAAGTATAACATTGTATATCGTTTTTACAAAATAAAAAGAATTGCTAAAATAGAAGTAGATTGTTAATTAAAGAAGAAATGAGAATATAAAAATGAAAAAAACAGTAAATTTTAAAATTATGAATTTGGTTGCTGATGCTTATATGAACGATACAACTGCGCGTGTGGCGCACGAAGGCGACTTATTGAGTGTGACGATTAAGAAAGCTAACTCGGATTTGGTGCAACTTTTTGTCAATTATAAGCAAGTTATGACGGTCAGGGTTAAGGGTACACGGAGTCATATCATCAGTGTTGCCAAGGAAAATCTCGAACATTTGAATTATGTGTTACCATTTGCCAAAAGTCTCGGTTTGTCTGAGGCAACGACACGTCGTTATTTGGAGATTGAGTAAAAGTGTCGCAATCAAAGCCTTATTTTCTAACCGACAAGTCTGACAGAAGTTAGGCTTTTTTGGTATAATAAGGCATATGATAAATGCACAAGAAATTTTAAAATCAGTTTATGGCTATGACACTTTTCGTGATGGTCAAGAAGAAATTATTGATAGTGTTATTTCAGGTAATCGGACACTTGGAATTATGCCGACAGGTGGCGGTAAATCGCTGACTTATCAGATTCCAGCAATTTTATCTAGTGGTCTGACAATGGTTGTTTCGCCTTTGATTTCACTCATGAAAAATCAGGTGGACGAGTTAGTTGCAGCGGGTGTTTCAGCTACAATGATTAACAGTTCGCTTGATTTTGAGGCGGTTAAGGAACGGATTTATGATATTCGTCAAGGTATTTATAAGATTTTTTTTGTTGCGCCTGAACGCTTGGAAGATACGTCTTTTTATGATTTCATTCAGACTTTAGATTTGCGTTTGGTCGTGATTGATGAGGTACACGTTTTATCTCAATGGGGGCATGATTTTAGACCCTCTTATCTGACAGCGGTCGATTTGATTGAAAATCTTAGCAATACACCAAACGTAATGGCGCTGACGGCTACGGCAACTGAAAAGGTTCAGCACGATTTAGAACATATTTTAGCCATTGACAAGACCGTCACGACTGGTTTTGCGCGGGCAAATCTGGCGATTAAAATCGAAAAAGGTTTATCCGATGCCGATAAAAAGAAATATATCGTAAGTTATGTTAAAAATCATGCTAATGATGTTGGGATTATCTATGCTGGTACGCGCAAAAAAGTAGATGAGCTTTCAGAAATGCTGAATCAATCGGGGATTACGGCGGGACGTTACCATGCGGGCATGAGCGATAGTGCGCGTGAGGCGGCGCAAAATGGCTTTCTTTATGATGATTTTCAAGTGATTGTGGCGACCAATGCTTTTGGTATGGGCATCAATAAAACGAACGTGCGTTATGTTTTGCATTTGACCATGCCTGGCTCAATTGAGGCGTATTATCAGGAGATTGGGCGGGCGGGTCGTGACGGCTTGCCGAGTGAGAGCGTGTTATTATATTCGGCGCGGGATATTCAGTTGCAACGCTTTTTCATTGATAATTCGGAGAATCAAGAGGCAACTTATCGACATAATGAACTTAAAAAATTGCAAGAGATGACAGCATTTGCTGCAACACAAATGTGCTTGCAGCGTTATATTATCCAGTATTTTGGCGAAGATATGGCAGATTGTGGTGTCTGCACCAATTGTACAGATGAGCGTGCGCTTTATGATGTGACGGTAGATGCGCAAAAAGTTTTGTCAAATATTGTCAGAATGTCACAGCAACGTGATGATGCCTATTCTCGAACGCAAGTTGTCAATGTTTTGCGTGGTAAATTGGCAGAAAATATGCTTTGGACGGGGTTTGACAAGCTGTCAACCTATGGTCTGATGCGGGATTGGTCGCTCAAAAAACTCAGTTCTTTCGTTGATTATCTGGTTGCAGACGGCTATTTGGACGTTGCGGGCGAGTATAATGGTCTCAGTGTATCACAAAAGGGTATTCAAGTCTTAAGAGGTAAGCTGACAGTTACCATGCGCGAGATTAAGGTTAAAGAAACGCCAGAAAAATCACGGGCAAGTAAAAAAGCAGTCGGCGGTGACTTATTTGAATTATTGCGGGCGCAACGCACGATTTTTGCCAAAGAATTGGCATTGCCACCTTTTATGGTCTTTTCAGACCAAGTTTTGATGAATTTGGCTGATGCCAAACCCACAAATTTGGCAGAAATGCTAAACGTTTCAGGCATTGGCGAGAAAAAAGCTGACCAATTTGGTCAAGCTTTTCTGAAAGTGATTCGCGATTATGTGGGATAAAAGTTTGATAATATCTCTAAAAACTGTTAAATTGTAGCTTGCTGAATCAGGTAAAGATAATCTTGATTATACGAAAGAAAAAGTCATACTTGTCGTAAGGTTGAAGCCTATTGTTTCTAAATTGAAACAAATGATGATTTTGATTGATGAAAAAGAGGAAAGATAAAAGAAATAGCGTTTCAAGTTGGTAATTGAGCTTGAAACGCTATTATTTTTTATGTATACTTGATTCGCTCTAAAACTGAAACGCAATTTTTGAGCTAGGTTTACCAATTCTAGCCAACGTTGTCCATAGCTTTTACGTAAGCCATAGGCGATAAGTGATGAAAAATAGTCAAAAGTGTTTTGGTTTTATAGCGAATTTGACTGAAAATTCAATTTCTATACTCACTCAAAAGTATCAGAGCTAAACGTATCTTCTTCAATAATAAATCTTGGGCGATGTTTGACTTCTGTAAAAATTTTCCCGATATACTCGCCGATGATGCCGATAGCGAGTAGTTGAATGCCCGACAAGAGCCAGAGTGAGGTAATCGTGGAGGCCCAGCCGCGCACAACATGTTGGGTCACAACGCAGTAAAGGACGTAGATAAACATCAATAAGCCAATCAGCATGCTGAAACTCCCGAGAATGAGAAGAAAACGCACGGGTGCGATAGAAAATGAAGTAATGCCGTCAAGAGCAAATTTTACCATTTTCCTAAGTGGGTATTTGGAAACACCTGCGAAACGTTTATTTCGTTTGTAGTAGACCTTGCTACTTGGAAAGCCGACTAGAGGTACGATACCGCGGATAAAGAGATTGCGTTCGTCAAACTCAAGAAAAGCTGCTACTGCGCGTTTGCTCATCAAGCGAAAATCAGCTGAATCGGGTATCATATCAACACCCAAGAAGTGCATGATGTTATAAAAAGTCTGTGCTGTCGTTCGTTTGAAAGCTGAATCAGTTGTTCGATTGTCGCGTACTCCGTAAACAATATCAGAACCACTCAAAAATTCATCAACCATTTGCGGAATGACGTCAATATCATCTTGTAAGTCGGCATCAATTGTTACCATGATGTCAGATGTTGATAAGGCGGTTGTAAGCCCAGCTACTAAGGCGTTTTGGTGGCCATAATTGCGACTAAAAGATAGACCAGAAATCATCGGATTTAAAACTTGCGCTGTTGTGATGAGTTCCCAAGTCTGATCTTTTGATCCATCATTGACAAAGAGAATCTTACTGTTTGGGCTAATTTTTTGACTGTCAATCATTTGCGTTAAAATCGGCGTTAATTCGCGAATTGTTTCGGGCAACACTTCGGCTTCATTGTAAGCAGGGATGATGAGCGTTAGGGTTGGTTGTGTCATTTAGTCTCCTTTTTTATTTGAACGTCAAACTAATTTTCTACGAAAGTTTGCGCCTGCGATTACTCGGCGCCTCGCTTTTTAGTATCATGATTTTCGATTGGCGAATTTAAAGACGAAATATTGTTTGTCTTTTAGCTCTAAAATACTTTCTTGACTCAAAGGATAATCAGCACCATTTTGCAGATAAACGCAATTTTCTTGAGAGCTCTTATTGTGCCAAATGAGGCGATAATTTCCAGCTGGTAGTTTTTGTTTAATGGTAATCAGTTTTTTGGTATTTTCTGCTGTTATTTCTTTTGTGACAAGAACTTTGCCATTTACTTCTAAGATTAACTCGCCAGTTTGTTGGTGGGGGAGGATTGCAAGTTGAAAAATTTGGTAGTCTGTGCGTGTTGTGAAAGTTTGTGTCAACTTTTGATTGGCTGCAATCATTGTGCCAAGGTTGCCATAACGTGCGCCCCAATTTGAAAATTGACCGACGACAGTTAGCGTAGTCGGCACTTTCATTGTCAATGGCAAATAACAAAGCATGGCAAGACCAACGAAATAAAGTGGCAACCAAAGTCGCTTACGAGCAGGTCGATTATCATGTTGTGCGATAAAAGTGTGTTTTTCAGGTGCTAGATAACTTTTTAGACCAATGGCACTGAGATAGAGAATCGGGATAATCACAGCCTCGCCGTAGCGGTCATTGACTTCCCAAAAAAGCGCATGAAAAGTCAGCAGACCGTCGATTATCAAAACTGGCAAGAGTGACAAAAAAGATTTTTCCATTTGCCAAAGTTGTTTGATACCAAGGAGCGCAAGGCTGAAAATCAGACAAAATAAGGTTGAGATGAGCAGATTATTGGCGATTTGATATTGACCAGCATGTTTTTGATACCAAGCGGGTGCATCGCTGAAACCGTCAACATATTTGTGATTGAGATGACCCATATCTAGTAAAATATGATATTTGAGGCTGATTTGTTTGACCATGCCGATAAGACCGTGATTTTTCAAACGTTCTTTGATTGTCCGCATGGCGAGCTTTTCATGTCCACTTTTAGTCGTTTCCTTGTCCATAGCATCGCAGTCTGCTTGCGAATAAGTACCGATTGTATCTGGATTTAAGCCCATGGCAATCCAGTGGGTAGTTGGAAATTGCTGATTGCTATCTGGTTCAAAATTTGCTTGCTGGCTAATGATTTTGCTTGCTGGCATGGTCAAGCTAACAAGCAAAATGAGACTTGCTGAGCAGATGATAAGTGGTCGGTTTAGCTGACTTCGCTTGTCAGCTGAAAGAGCTGTGATGAGTAGCCAGAGAATGATTGCCGGCACGATGATAATAAAGTTTGGTTTGATGAGCTGAGTAACAACTGAGATTATCAAGACCGTAGCGCCAATCAGCCAACGAAATCGAGCGTTTGGTCGACGATAGAGGTAGCTTAGACCGAGCATGACACTGCCAAAACCGAGCATAGCTGGGACATCGGAGTAAAAAACGCGCAAGTTGTAGGTATACATGAAAGGGTTGATGAGCAAGAGACAGCTGATAATCAGCGCAATGCTTGTTTTTTTGCTAGCGAGGTAAGTCATGATAACGGCAATAATTGCGACTATATCAAGGCTGATAAGGCTTAAACTTGTGATGATTGTCTGTGTTGAGAGTTTGAAAAACCAACCGATTTTGAGCGCTTTACTGAGGACAATGGCGATGGGAACATTGTTTGGATAACGTTTGAAGTAGTCGAGCCACTCGACTTTACCTTGGGCGAGCCAAATCGCCTGTGTGCGAATGCGAAAGGGATCGCGACTAATACTAGGGATAAAAAAATGACGTGTCAGCAATTGAATGCTGATGATGAGCAAAAAAATGCCAAAAATTATCTGAATTTTCCGTTTATTTCCGAGCTGTTCAATTTTGGGATAGACCGATTTTTTGATAAGGGGAAGTAGGCTGACTAAAATGAGTAGACTGGCAATTATTTTGATAAGTAGCGTTGTTTCATCACCAAAGCGGTTACTGCTGAGATTGGCAAAAAGTCCTATCATTAGGATGATAAAGGCAACTGCTAGGCATATTTTGGTAAGAAATTGTGAGAGGTATTTCATTTTATTTTCTAATCTCGTTTTCTAAAGAATACTATTTCCCATTGTACGTATAAAAAATATCTTTGTCAACTATTTGCGATAGGGTAGGTAGAAATCAGAAAATATTATATACTACAATAGATACATAAAGGTACGCCTCTTGTCGGATGACTCGAGGTGTACCCAATTATCATGATAAAAAATTTAATTTAAAGGTGGTTAATAAATTTGAATATTTTTCTGATTTTTTTGTTATAATAGAAGTAATGTTGACGATTGATGAAAAAATTTTAGAATTAGATGATTTGACAGATGAGGTGGTGCGTGCTTTTCTGACCTTGGATGTTGTGGCGGATTTTCGGACGAAAGCTGAGCGTTTTAAGTCTGATCGTGTTTTACAAGCAGACCTTCAGACATTGGCAGAAAATCGGGAATTTCTCCCTTTTCGAGCTGAGGTTCGGGAGTTGCAAAAGTCTATCTTGATGAATGAGACCATTTATCAGCTCAAAGTTGCTGAAAATGATGTGCAAAAGTCGTTATCCGACTTAGCAAAAAAAATCGCAGGTGCGGTTTCTGATGACATTTTTGTTGATGAAAATCTACCGTTTGGGAAAGGAGGACACCATGGCAGACATGCTCGAAAATTTGAATAAGGTAAAGGTTCAACCACTCGAAATCGTTGGGCGGACGGCTGTTTATGTGTTTTATAGCAGTTATAAGCACGTGCGGCAGTTGACACGTTTTGGCGATATGTTGTATAGCAGCAAAAAGGCGCGGTATGCGCTCTTGTACGTAGATACGGCTGATTTGGATACGATTGTCCCGAGTCTTGAAAAACTGCATTTTGTCAAGGAAGTGAAGGTGTCAGCGTTGGATAGCTTGGATCGGAATTTTTCGGCTGCTTTTCTTGAAACAACGCAAGCATTAAAAAATGAAGAAACAGCTGAATTTTAGTTTTCAGCTGTTTTGTTATTTTCAATGTGATGAAGATAGGAAAAAAGTTGGTTTTGGGCAAGTTGGTCAATTCTTAGCGCTTCATTTTCATAATAAATCAAACTTGTTGGCAATGTTGTCAAATTATCAGAATGGAAATTGCGTTGACTTCTCATCAAACTTTTTTTAGCAAAATAGCGATTTTTGATGAAATCATGGCTATCAAAGTGGAGGTCACAGAGAATTTTGTAGAGAATTTTATTATTGTAATCAAGCGGTGTTTTACCTGACATTTCATGTTGCAAGGCAAGTAAAAATTTGCGACCTGTGTGACGACCAGCGATATTAACCGTCAAAAAATCTAATGTTGCTTTATAAATGCGATCAAAAACGGCATTGTATGTTGTCACATTTTTATCAAGTTGATAGCTATCACGAATTGCTTTAACAGCGGTTGGTGTGAGGACGGGATTTAAAAACCAGTCGTAAATTTGCAGATTAAAGTCACTAAATTCATCGCCAAACGGCGTGAAATAATGCTGAATTTCATAAATCATGGTTTTACCTGAATTTCTTAGAGTTTCTTTAGTTAATCCCATTTTAACAAAAGAGAGGCCAAAATCAAAACATTATGCTTTTTCAAATATAAGGCAGTTTATTGAGCGCTTCGAGAAATCTGACGACTTTGCTTCTAGCGTAACGGTATTCGATGTGATTGTCGCTCAGGAAATTATCGAAAGCTATTTCGCCAGTTTTGGCATCCTTGACTTCGAGTTCAAGTTCGTAGTCAATTTTTCCTAAGTAGTCATTTTTGTCAAGTGCCATGAGACCGATTTTGCTCTGACATTCGCGACGTATTGTTGTTAGCGCACCCAAAACAGTAATATCGCTTACATTTATTGCCATATTTTGTAAAATATTAGTTATTTTTTGAATTTTGGTGTCATTTTCTGGCAATTTTTTACGTTTTAAAATGTCCCTTGCCTCATCCAAAGTTAGCGCCACATTATGCTCCAGATTCCCAACAGTTTGCGGAATTTTGAGTGTCATCTCAGCCTTGTTATCAAAGGTGCGAATGCGCAATGAAAGCTTGTTTTCACGGAGTTTAAGGTCGTGTGAATCAAAGTAATGATTGGTCTGGCGGATAGGTTTGAGATGCCTAAAATATTTGGCAAGTTGGTCATATTCGCCTAAGCTGAGCAATGTTTTGTATTCGATTTCAAGATTAATTTGCATAGAAAATCCTCGCGTTTTATGTTAAAATAGAGTGTATTTGTTTTAATTGTACTGAAAAAAAGGAGAGATAGCAAGTTTTATACATTTTTTGTATCAATCAAGAGCTATCAATGCCAAAGATGACAAAAAAATTTAACTGGGAAGCATTTCTTGACCCATATATCCAAGCAGTTGGAGAGCTGAAAATAAAATTACGTGGTGCGCGCAAACAATATCGCAAGAAAAATCAGCATTCGCCGATTGAATTTGTGACGGGGCGTGTTAAACCTATTGAGTCAATCAAGAACAAGGCACGTTTGCGTGGTTTTACGCCTGATAATATTGATGAAATGCAAGATATTGCAGCTGTTCGTATCATGGTACAATTTGTTGAAGATGTCGAAGAAGTTTTGATTTTGTTACATCAACGTAAGGACTTTAAGATTGTCCAAGAACGTGACTATATCAAGCATCAAAAAGATTCTGGCTATCGCTCTTATCATGTTGTGATTGAGTATCCTGTTGAGATGATCACAGGAACAAAAGTTGTTTTGGCAGAGATTCAAATTCGGACTTTAGCGATGAATTTTTGGGCGACAATTGAACATTCCTTAAATTATAAGTATCAAGGCGCTTTTCCTGATGAGTTAAAGGCGCGTTTAGCGACAACGGCGAAGATTGCCTATGATTTAGATGAGGAAATGAGCGAGATTCGTGACGAGATTCAAGAAGCACAACTCATGTTTAATCCGCCACGGCGCAAAGTTAATGACGGCGTAGAAAATCGGGATGATTTTGATGAAGAATACAACTGGTAAGCCGATTCAAGGAAAAAAAATCTGGATTGTCAAAAATTCTTATGTCAAAACAGCGAAGATTGCAGCTGAACTTGAAAAGCGTTGTCAGAATGCGGGTTTCGTTTTTGATGAAAATGCACCTGAAATTGTTATTTCAGTTGGTGGAGACGGTACTTTGCTTGCGGCGCTCCATTATTATGAAAATCAGCTGGAAACTGTTCGATTTGTCGGTGTGCATACTGGTCATTTAGGGTTTTATGCTGATTTTCAGGAACATGAGCTTGATAAATTAGTGCTGGCACTTAAGCACGAAAAGCCGTCGGAGGCGATTTGCTATCCGCTTTTGAAAGTTGAGATTAAGTTTTCGGACGGCGCAACTCAAACGCATTTGGCGTTAAATGAGTCAATCATCAAGCGAGCCTCGAAAACCTTGGTGGCGGATGTTGAGATTTCCGATTTCCTTTTTGAAAAATTTCGTGGCGACGGTTTATCGGTTTCAACGCCGACAGGCTCGACTGCTTATAACAAGTCTATTGGTGGCGCAGTTATGCACCCGCGCGTGCGTGGCTTTCAGGTAACTGAGGTTGCTTCACTCAATAATCTCGTTTATCGCACGCTTGGAGCGCCGATGATTATTGCTGAAAAAGATACAGTTAAGTTCGTTTTGGAACATGCGGATGATTATCTTTTGACGGTTGACCAACTGGAATTTTCCTACGATAATATTTCTGAGATTATTTATAGCCTCAATGGTGGTGAGATTGCTTTTGTCAATGGTGGGCACACTAGTTTTTGGCATCGTGTCAAGAATTCTTTTATCGGTGATGTCAAATGAAGTTTGAATTTAGGGCTGATCAAGATAATCTATTATTGAAAAATTTGTTAAAAAAACACGGCATTTCTAAAAAATTATTGGCCAAAATCAAATTTGATGGTGGTGATTTACAGGTCAATGGCAAGCCTCAAAATGCAATTTATCGTCTGTCAAAATATGATGTCGTGACCGTTGAAATTCCTTTTGAGTTGGCGACAGAAACTTTGAAACAACAGGAGATGGCATTGTCAATTGTCTTTGAGGATGATCATTTTTTGGTGCTTGATAAGCCAGCTGGTATTGCGAGTGTGACAGGGCTAAATTATCCAGATAGTACGATGAGTAATTTTGTAGCGGGTTATCTGAAAGCGCGAGACTATGACAATCAAAAAGTGCATGTCGTGACACGTCTTGATAAAGATACGTCTGGGTTGATGTTGTTTGCTAAGCACGGCTATGCCCATAGTCTTATGGATAAAATGTTACAAAAAAAAGCGCTGACCAAGAAATATTTCGCGTTGGTTCAGCGGTCGCAACAGCTTGAAAACTCAGGAGAAATTATTGCTGCTATTGGTCGAAAAGAAGGGTCGATTATTGAGCGAACGGTGGTTGCTGATACCCATCCGTCTGCTAAATTTGCCCATACTTCTTATGAAATTGTTGACAAGAACAAAGAGTTTGTGCTTGTTGATATTCAGCTACATACAGGGCGAACGCATCAGATAAGGGTGCATTTTGCTTATCTCGGTAGCCCTTTATTAGGGGATGAGTTGTATGGTGGTAGCCGTTTGAAAATTGCGCGTCAAGCGCTACATTGCCATTTTTTGAAGTTTAAGCATCCATTTTCAGGAGAAGAAATCATGTTAGCGTCAGCTTTGCCTGCGGATATGCGTGAGCTTTTGGAAAAGTGAGCAAATGGCTTTACAATGCGCCTAGTTTGCGCTATAATTAGGTCGTATTACATTGTTAGATGAGGCTCCTATACTGGAAATATGCTACAGCCGCGAAATGTCGAGAGACACCAAGTTGGTTAAACAGAAACGATCGTGAAGGTCGATGTCAATGTAGCTAGAATTTTTCTTACGCCGTATAGTGCTAAAGTTCAACGATAGGCTATGTGCGAGATGACTTTTGAATCTGTGCATCAACTTATTGTTGATGTGCAGATTTTTATTCTGTGTCCCAGTTTTTGACTTATGAATCTAAAAAGTGCCGATGTTATAAAAGGAGTTTTGAAACATGACTGACGAAATTTTGACAACACAAGAAGTTTTCGCAAATTTGCAGAAACTCCTAAATACCAACAACATCTCAGCTTTTCGAGAGACTTTTTTGGATCATCATATTTACGATCAGTCGCAGTTTTACCTTGAGTTGACGGACAGCGAGCGTTTGGCGCTATACAGTTTACTGTCACCTGAGGAAATGTCAGCAATCTTTGAAAATATTGACTTTGATGAGATTGATATTACCCCTTATCTCAAGGAAATTTTGCCAGAATATCTATCGGCTATTTTTGATGAGATGTCGACAGATAACGCTGCAGATATTTTGACCAAGCTCAATAAACGTGAACGGCGCTCGATTTTTACCTTGATGGCGCCAGAAAATGTTACCGAAATCCGTAATCTCATGCACTATGATGAAGAAACTGCAGGCTCTTTGATGACAACGGAATTTGTTGCCGTTGTTGCCAATCAAACAGTAAGTTCAGCCATGACTGTGATTAGAGCGACCGCTGAAGAGGCAGAAACGATTTACTATGTTTACGTTTTGGACAATGATAAACAGTTGTTGGGCGTGATTTCCTTGCGCAGTTTGATTATTTCTCATGACGATGTATTGATTTCTGACCTTGTCAATGAGCATATCATCAAGGTTGATGTTGAGGAGCCACAAGAGCGTGTCGCGCGTTATTTCAGAGATTACGACCTACTCGCCTTGCCAGTTGTCAGCCATGATAACCTCATGCTTGGCATCGTCACGGTTGACGACATCATTGATGTGATTGATGACGAAGCGCAAAGCGATTACTCGGGGCTTGCTGGGGTCAATATGGACAATGTTAATCAGAACCCCTTTCAGTCGGCTGCCAAACGTTTGCCGTGGTTGATTGCACTCCTGTTTTTGGGAATGGGGACAGCAAGTTTAGTTGACCATTTTGATGGGTTGACGAGTAAAGCCTCTGTTCTTGCAATTTTCATCAGTCTGATTACAGGTACAGCGGGAAATGCAGGGACACAGTCACTCGCTGTTTCGGTGCGCCGTCTGTCACTCAATGATGAGCAAAATAAATCTTTTTTCAGCTTGATTTTAGCAGAAATCGCAACAGGTCTAGTCACAGGCGCTATCACAGGTTTGACGATTTTTGCTGTTGTCAGCTTTTGGAAAGGCAATATCATGCTAGGGCTTGCCGTTGGCGTTGCCATGTTTTGCGCCATTACAGTGGCGAATCTTGCTGGTTCGCTAATTCCTGTTGGTATGGATAGATTGGGTTTTGACCCAGCAGTTGCTTCTGGACCGTTTATTTCAACCATGTCAGATCTGACTAGCGTCTTTATTTATTTTAGCATTGCTGGGATTTTTATTCGATTTTTGAGCTAAGAAAAAAGCGCCATCATCAGCGCTTTTTGATTACTTATTTTTTAGCAACAATTTCTACAACAAATTCTAATGGACCAGCAATATCAGCAGATGTTGCATTTTCGCCATAAGCCATATCAGCTGGGATAGTTAGTTTGTAAATACCACCAACTTTTTGACCTGCCAAACCTTTTGTCCAACCAGAGATGACACCAGACAGGGCAAATTCAATAGGTGTTGCGGGATCTTCTGCTGTTCTCTTAGTCGTATCAAAGATAAGACCCTCAGCGTTCCAACCAGTGTAGTTAGCCTCAATTGTATCACTTTCAGCGACAGTGTCACCAGTGCCTTCTTTCAAGACATCAACTTTTAATTCAGTGACACTAGCAGGATCAAATTTTTCAGCTTTTGCCAAATCAGTAAAGACTTGATAGTTTTTTTGCGCCTCAGCAGCAGCTTTTTCAGCCTCTTCTTGTGCTTTTGCTTGCTCTTCAGCTGTTGGTGTTTGCTGCTGATTACTTGCAGAGGTAGTCGTAGCATTTTTGCTAGGTTTGTTTGCGACGTAGACGAGACCTATCGAGATGACTGTGAGCGCCAAAACGATTAGGACTGTCAATAAAGGGTTAGTTTTTTTATTCATAAATCTATTCTACCATAAAATTGGCTAAATTTTTCTAAAAAAAATAGCATTTAAGTTTCAATTAAGATAAAAAGTATGTCATAATTTTCTGAAAAATATGGTATAATTGTATGTATTGAGTGTATTTTGCTTTTCAAATAGGAGTAGAAACTCAAATAAAAATTGGAGAACTTATGTCCTATATTTTTCAAATTCTACCGCAATTATTAGACGGTATGAAACTAACTTTGATGGTTTTTGCGTTGACCCTACTGTTGTCGATTCCTTTTGGTATGGTGCTTGCATTTCTCTTGCGCGTACCTGTTGTCAACTGGATTGTTAATATCTATGTTTGGATTATGCGCGGGACACCACTCTTGGTGCAGTTGATTATCATTTTCTACGCTCTGCCAATGCTTGGACCAACTTTGCCAAGATTTCCTGCAGCTTTACTCGCTTTTACATTGAATTATGCCGCCTATTTTGCGGAAATTTTCCGTGGTGGTATCAAGGCTGTGCCAAATGGTCAACTGGAAGCCGCAAAAGTGCTAAAATTCAGCAAATGGCAGACGATTCGTTATGTACAAATTCCACAAGTCGTGAAAATCGTCTTGCCGTCAGTTTTCAATGAAGTGATAAACCTTGTTAAAGATTCTTCCTTGATTTACGTCGTTGGTCTTGGCGACTTGCTCCGTGCGGGAAAAATTGCCATGAGCCGTGATGTGTCACTTGTTCCAATCATGATGGCAGCGCTGATTTACCTGATACTCATTGGTGTTTTGACTGTTTTGTCGAAAAAGATTGAAGCACGTTTTGATTACTACAAATAGGAGGCAATCATGCTAGAATTAAAAAATATTGCCAAAAAATTTGGTGACAAGATTATCTTTGACCAGTTTGATTTGATGATTAATGGTGGTGAAGTTGTTGCGATTGTTGGACCTTCAGGCGGTGGCAAGACGACTTTA
Source organism: Pseudolactococcus hodotermopsidis (assembly GCF_011170085.1). Lineage (GTDB taxonomy): Bacteria > Bacillota > Bacilli > Lactobacillales > Streptococcaceae > Pseudolactococcus > Pseudolactococcus hodotermopsidis. Next base: position 20,825 of record NZ_BLLI01000039.1, read on the forward strand.
CTCAGGATGCTTGCGGGCTTAGAAACGATTGATGCAGGACAGGTCATTTTTGATGGCGAAGAGATTGGTTTGGATGAACTCATCACACGGAATTTACTCGGCTTTGTTTTTCAAGATTTTCAGCTCTTTCCTCATATGACAGTGCTTGAAAATCTAACCTTGTCGCCTGTTAAAACAATGAATGTCAGCAAAACTGATGCCATTTTAAAAGCTGAAACTTTGCTGACAAATCTGGAAGTTATTGAGCAAAAAAACGCCTATCCTTTCAGTCTATCGGGTGGGCAAAAGCAACGTGTGGCATTGGCGCGCGCGATGATGATTGACCCGAAAATTATCGGTTATGACGAGCCGACCTCAGCGCTTGACCCTGCTTTGCGTGACCAAGTTGCTAAGTTGATTTTGGAGAATAAAAAACTTGGGATTACACAGATTGTTGTCACGCACGACATGGCTTTTGCCGAGAAAATTGCGGATACAATTATTAAAGTGAATGCTAAGGAACTGTAAACAAATAACCTATCTTTTTTGACGGTAAATTTTCCGTTGTACAACGAAAAATTGGCTTGCTAAAAAGTACAGTTTATTTACAATTCCTAAGGCTAAAAATAAATAGGAGACAATTAACAAATGACATTGAAGAAATTTTTGAGTGCTATCGTTGTACTGATAGCTGCTGTTGCACTTACGGCTTGTGGCAAGGATAGCAAGACCGCAAAAGATGCTTGGTCTGACATTAAAGATAAAAAAGAAGTTGTTATCGGATTTGATAATACGTTTGTACCAATGGGGTTTAAGGATGAAAATGGTAAAAATGTTGGCTTTGACATTGACCTTGCAAACGCTGTTTTTGATAAATATGATATTAAGGTTAAAATGCAACCGATTGACTGGGATATGAAAGAAACGGAGCTGAAAAATGGGTCAATTGACTTGATTTGGAACGGTTATTCAGTGACGAAAGCGCGTGAGAAAAAAGTGTTATTTACGACTGCTTACATGAAAAATGAGCAAGTGTTGGTAACGAAAAAATCGAGTAAAATCACAGATGTTGCAGATATGAAAGATAAAAAACTCGGCGCACAACAAGGCTCATCAGGTTACGAGGCGTTTACGAATCAACCTGAGATTCTGATGGACATTGTGGCGAGTGGCGATGCGACACAATACGAAGATTTCAACTCAGCCTTGCTTGATTTGAAAGCGGATCGCATTGACGGTCTTTTGATTGACAATGTTTATGCCAACTATTATTTGACGAAAAATGGCGAGATTGCGGAGTATAACATTATCACAACAGGCTATGATTCAGAAGATTTTGCAGTTGGTGCACGCAAAGCTGACAAAGAATTAGTTGCTAATATCAATAAAGCCTTCAAAGAATTGCACGAAAGTGGCGCTTTCCAAAAAATTTCTGAAAAATGGTTCTCTGAGGACGTTTATCCAACAAAATAAACTGTTAAATTCTGTCAATGATTGGCGGAATTTTTTGATAGGAAAATAAATATAAGTTGATTTATATAGGGGAATTTAATAATACTAAATATTGTCAAGCGAAATTGAAAATGTCCCAAAAAAAGTCTAAACATGAGTTACATTTTGCTAAAGCAAAATTTGCTTTTAGATTCCATTTTTGATATTATTGAGTTATGATTTAGGCTGAATTTTCAGCTTGATATTCCAGAAGCGTCTTACCGATTCTTCTGAGATACTTTTCGAAAGATGCAAGTTTCCACGGGTGTGACTGTTGGGGAATATACTTGCGTTTTTCT
>NZ_BLLI01000040.1 GCF_011170085.1 Pseudolactococcus hodotermopsidis
AGCAAGTAAGTTTGGTGCTAATAGCATGAGAGATACACCTGTACCCATGTCGAACACAGTAGTTAAGTCTCATCACGCCGGAAGTAGTTGGGGGTTGCCCCCTGTGAGATAGGGTCGGTGCCAAGCTTATTATTCCGCTTTAGCTCAGTTGGTAGTAGCGCATGACTGTTAATCATGATGTCGCAAGTTCGAGTCTTGCAAGCGGAGTCTTATGTTAAAGAGTTGTCTATGTTTCATTAGATGACTTTTTTTGTTATAATGAAATGATGAAACAGAAAAAAATGTATCAGTTGGGTGCTAGTTTTGGCTTGATTTTATTTGTGATTTTGGGTTATGTGGTGAAATTTTATCCGCATGTTTTGAGTGGCTTTGATGATAAGGTTCAAGGGGCTATTCGCTGTGAGATGTTGGAGGCTTTGACTGTCTTTTTTAAGTTTGTGACTCATTTTGCTGGTTTTGTTTATGTACCTGTTATTTTAGTGGTTTTTACTGCTTTCTTTTTGATAAAAAAATGGTATGCTGAGCTTATTTTTTTGGTGGGGAATGTTGCTGTTATGCCTGTTTTGGTGCATATTTTGAAAGGAATTTATGGGCGCTCTCGTCCGTCTGTGGTACATTTGGTGGTGGAGTATGGGTTTAGTTTTCCTTCTGGGCATGCTGCTACTGGTTTGATGGTGTATGGCTGTTTAATGGTGCTGATATGTCAACGTCTGCACTCGTCTAGCATCAAGTGGTTGATTCGGGTGCTGCTTACCATTTTCATCGTGCTTATCGGGATTTCGAGGGTTTATCTGGGGGTGCATTATCCGTCGGATATTCTTGGTGGGTGGCTGTTGAGCGGTAGTTTGCTGTTGCTCGGCTACCCGATTTATGATGAGTGGCGTTTTAAGTGGCGGTTTAAGGGGGTGCAGAAATGAGTAAGCGCTATACGACGTGGAATGATTATCTGCGGGCGAGTTTTGGCGAGAAGATTTTTAAGGTGCCGATTGATGCGGGGTTTGATTGTCCGAATCGTGATGGGACTGTGGCGCATGGTGGTTGTACTTTTTGTACGGTTTCGGGGTCGGGGGATGCGATTGTGGCGCCTGATGAGTCGATTCCTGTCCAGTTTGAAAAGGAAGTTGCGTTTTTACATCAGAAGTGGCCTGGGGTTAAGAAGTATATCGCTTATTTTCAGAATTTTACGAATACGCATGCACCTGTGGCTGTTTTGCGTGAGCGGTTTGAGCAAGCGGTCAATAGGCCTGATGTGGTGGGAATTAATATTGGGACGCGGCCGGATTGTTTGGCTGAGGATGTGCTTGATTATTTGGCTGAGCTGAATGAGCGGATGACGGTTTGGGTTGAGTTGGGGCTTCAGACGACTTATCAAAAAACGAGTGATTTGATTAATCGGGCGCATGATTATCAGACTTATTTGGTTGCTGTGGCAAATTTGCGGGCGCGAGGTATTTTGGTTTGTGTTCATCTCATCAATGGCTTGCCTGGTGAGACGGCTGAGATGATGGTGGAGAATGTGCGTCGGGTGGTTGCTGATTCGGATATTCAAGGGATTAAACTTCATTTGTTGCATTTGATGAAAGGGACGCGGATGCAGCGGGATTTTCATCAGGGCGATTTGCGGTTGCTGTCTTTTGAGGAATATGTTACTGTGATTTGTGATCAGTTGGAGATTATCCCGCGCGAGATTTCGATTCATCGTTTGACTGGCGATGCGCCACGTGAGTTGTTGATTGGTCCGATGTGGAGTTTGAAGAAGTGGGAAGTGTTGAATGCGATTGATGCGGAATTGGCTAGGCGGGATACTTATCAAGGGGCTAAGTGTTTACTTTAGTTGGCTGTGGATAATTTGCTTGCCTTATATTTATGATTGACAAAATTAAGGAGTAAAATGAGATGTTGAAACCGCTTGAATTGGCACATAAGTTACTGGCTGAGGTTATTGTGCCTGAGGATGTTGTTGTTGATGCGACGATGGGGCAAGGCTTTGATACGGTGTTTTTGGCAAAATTGACGAAAAATGTGTTGGCTTTTGATGTACAGGAAATGGCAGTTTTAGCGACACGAAAACGGTTAGCTGAAACTGGTCTTAGTGCACAACTTATTTTAGAGGGGCATGAACATGTGGATAAGTATGTGAATAAGTATGTGAATAAGTATGTGAATAAGTCGATTAAGGCGGCAATATTTAACCTTGGTTATTTGCCAAAATCGGATAAAAGGATTATCACGAAACCTGATACGACACTTCCTGCCTTGAAGAAAATGCTTGCTATGCTTGAAGTTAGCGGGCGAATTGCTTTGATGATTTATTATGGTCATGAAGGTGGGGAAATAGAAAAATGTGCTGTGGAAAACTTTGTGGAGAATTTATCGCAAAAAACATATCAAGTCATGAAATATGCGCCAGTTAATCAAATTAATACGCCGCCTATGTTGATAATGATTGAAAAATTGGCTTAGAAAATATTTTTTTGAAAAAAAACAAGTTTTGACTTGATATTATCTGAATTTTCTAGTAAGATAGTCATATATTAAAATCGGTGAGAGAAAGATGTCATGGTTGCGTTTAAGCGAGCGTCTGGTTGGTGAGAAGGCGTGCAAAATCATGACTACACATTCTTGAGAGCGTATGCGAATGGTTTTCCTAGTAGTGTGCGACGTTTCCCGCGTTAAGGGAGCGAGTCTTGAACTTGCTGAGAATAATGTGGCGACGCATTATTGAAAAAAGGTGGCACCACGTGAGAGCGTCCTTGTGAAGGTTATTCACATGCGCTCTTTTTTGTTTGAATGCGACGATGAAAGGATTGAGTTATGAAAGGTTTACGGGAGATTGCACCGTATATTCCGGGGCTTCAGCCTCAGGAAAAACGGATGATTAAGATTAATACGAATGAAAATGCGTTTTCGCCTAGTCCACGTGTGGCGGCTGCTTTGGCGGCGTTTGATGCGGGTGAGTTACGGAAATATTCGAGTTTGGATAATGGCGATTTGCGGGCAATTTTGGCGAAAAATAATGGTATTTTAGCTGAGCAGATTATCGTTGGAAATGGCAGTGATGACGTTTTGGCACTTGCTTTCTTAAGTTTTTTCAATAGCTCGGATAAGGTCATTTTTCCTGATTTGACTTATGGGTTTTATCGGGTTTGGTGTGACTTGTTTCGGATTCCTTTTGAGGAGATAGCCTTGACTGAGAATTTTGAGCTTAGAACGGCTGATTATTTGCGTGAAAATGGTGGCATTGTGATTGCCAACCCTAATGCGCCGACTGGTATTTATAAGTCTTTGGCTGAGATTGAAGAAATTGTCAAGCAAAATCAGCATGTTGTTGTGATTATTGATGAGGCTTATATTGCTTTTGGTGGCGAAACGGCATTGCCTTTGCTTGAAAAATACGATAATATTTTTATCACACGAACATTTTCAAAAGATGCAGCGCTTGCAGGTTTGCGTGTTGGTTATGGGATTGGGAGTCCAAAATTAATCGGCATTATCAATGCGGTAAAAAATTCTTATAATCCGTATTCAGTGGATATGATTGCCGAAAAACTTGCGGTTGTGGCTTGTGAGGATGTTGCCTATTATGCGAAGACGAATGGCGAGATTGCTGAGATTCGAGATTGGTTTAGTGCGGAGTTGCTGGCGCTTGGTTTTGAGGTTTTGCCGAGTTTGACGAATTTTGTGTTGGCTAAACCTGTTGGTGTGTCGGCTGCTGAACTTTATGCGCATTTGCAAGCTAAGAAGATTTATGTGCGATATTTTGGCGATAAGGTGCGGATTGCTGATTATTTGCGAATTTCTATTGGTAAGCAAGCTGAAATGGTAGAAGTTTTGATGGCGATTCAAGAAATTTTGTAGGAGGAAATAGCGCATATGAAAAATAAACAACTGGCTTCGGGTATGCACGATAAGCTGTTCAAGCGAGCGCAGAGTATTTATAGAATTGAGCATGAGATTGCTGATTTTCTGATTGATGCTGAATTTAATCGAATTGAGACACCGACGATTGAATATGCGGGTGTTTTTGAGGATAAGGTCTCAACGGATAATTATCATTTATTTGATAAAAATGGCGATTTGCTGGTTTTGCGACCTGATGTGACACAATCTGTGGCACGTTTGGTAGCTTCAACTAAGGTTAAGCCACCTGTTAAATTTTCTTATTCAGGAAAAGTTTTTCGTTATTTTGATGATATGAAAGGGCTTCAAAATGAACGAACACAAGCAGGTGTTGAGTTGATTGGTTATGAAAGTGAGCAGGCAATTCTTGATGCTTTGGGGGCGGCACAAAAATCTTTGGAGGTTGTGGGAATTGAAGCGTTTACTTTTGAATTTTCTCATGCGGATGTTTTGAAGCTCGTTTTTTCAGCATTTGAGGATGCAGAAGTACGAACTGAGTTGGCAAATTTGACGGAGAATAAAAATATTACTGGTTTGGTTGACTTTACAAAGAAATATCCGAGTGAATTTGATGACTTTATTCAAAATTTGCCGAGATTATTTGGCGATAGTGATTTGGTGTTGGAAATAGCTCGGCGTGTTGTAAAAAATGCTGAATTGCTTGCGATATTTGATGAAATTGAAAAATTATTGTTGGCGACGGCTACTATTTTTGAACGTGTGACACTTGATTTAGCAATGATTCCGACGATGCCTTACTATACAGGTGTGATGTTTCAGGTTTTCAGCAAAAAAATTCCTTATGCTTTTTTGTCTGGTGGTCGTTATGATGACTTGTTTCTGAGTTTTGGGCTTGAGCGTTTGACGGCGGTTGGTTGGGCGATTGATGTTGATGCGCTTTATGAGGAAATTCATGATACGGTTGATTTTACTGGAGGTAAGCGATGATTACAATTGCATTGACTAAGGGGCGGATTGAGAAGGATACGGTCAAGATTTTGACGCAGGCTGGCTTTGATATGCGTTTTATGGCAGATAAGCAACGGCGTTTGATTTTTACTAGCCCTGACGGTGCTTTTCGCTTTATTTTAGTTAAGGCGCCTGATGTGGCGACTTACGTGGAGCATGGCATTGCGGATATTGGTGTGGTTGGTAAGGATGTGTTGATAGAACATCCAGGTGCTTATTTGGAAATGTTGGACTTAAATATTGGTGTTTGTAAGTTTGCGGTGGCAAGTGTGCCTGACTATAATCCGCTTGACCATAAACGTAAAAAAATTGCGACTAAGTATCCGACGGTTGCAACGGCATTTTTCCAAGCCAAGAATGAAGATGTTGAGATTATCAGTATTCAAGGGAGTGTTGAAATTGCACCTGTGCTTGGTTTGACAGATGCCATTGTTGATATTGTCGAGACAGGTAATACTTTGCGTGAAAATGGCTTGGTTGAGATTGAAGATATTCGGCGTATTTCAGCGCGGTTGATTGTTAATTCGGCGAGTTTGAAAAATAATGACAAGGTTATGGCTTTTATTGATAAAATTGAAGAAATTGTTGGAAAGACGGAGGTAAGTTTTGATGAAGCGATTAACGGGTGATTTGGCGACAATTGCTGCGGAATTGCGCCAAGAACAGCTCGATTTGATGGCGCAAAACACGGATGTTGAGGCTTTGGTGCGCGATATTATCGAAAATGTGCGACAAAATGGTGATGTGGCTTTGCGTGATTATTCGGCGAAGTTTGATAAAATTGATGTGGCTGATTTTTTGGTTTCACGTGAAACTATTGACCAAGCTTTTGAGGAGGTTACGCCTGAGGTGCTTGTGGCGCTTGAGAATGCTAAAAAGAATATCATCAGTTATCATAAACATCAGCTGGAGGATGGTTTTATTGACAGTCCGACTGAGGGTGTAATTCGTGGGCAAGTTGTGTTACCACTTGCGCGTGTTGGAGTTTATGTACCAGGTGGGACAGCGGCTTATCCGTCAAGTGTTTTGATGAATGTTTTGCCTGCGAAACTTGCGGGCGTTAAGGAAATCATCATGGTGACACCGCCACAGGAAAAATTTAATCCAGCAATTTTGGCTGCAGCGAAGATTTCAGGTGTTGATAAGATTTACCAAGTTGGTGGCGCGCAAGCAATTGCGGCACTTGCCTATGGGACGCAGACAATTCCTAAGGTGGATAAAATCACGGGACCTGGCAATATTTTTGTGGCAACGGCGAAAAAGCAAGTTTTCGGACTTGTTGGTATTGATATGATTGCGGGACCGTCTGAAATCGGTGTGATTGCGGATGATTCGGCAAAACCTGCGTATGTTGCGGCTGATTTATTAAGTCAAGCTGAGCATGATAAATTAGCTCGGGCAATTTTAGTAACAAATTCTGAAAAATTAGCTGATGCGGTTGAAGTCGAAATTGATAAACAATTGAAAACATTGCCACGTGAGGAGATTGCGCGTGCGAGTATTGTTGACAATGGGCGCGTGATTTTGACAGATAGCGTTGATAATATGTTTGAGTTGATGAATCTGGTTGCGCCTGAACACTTGGAGATTGCTATGGATAATGCGATTGAATATCTGCCGAAGATAGAAAATGCGGGCAGTATTTTCCTTGGGCATTTCACGTCTGAGCCGATTGGCGATTACTATGCTGGGACGAATCACGTGTTGCCAACGTCTGGCACAGCTCGTTTTTACAGTGCGCTGGGTGTTTACGACTTTGTTAAGCGGAGCCAGTTTACTTATTACAATAAAGACGCCGTTATCCAAGCGACGAAAGATATTACGACTTTGGCGTATTCGGAAGGTTTAGCGGCGCATGCTCGGGCGATTGAGAGTCGTAGTGAGGGGAAGAAATGAAGATAAAAATTTTTAATAGTACGATTGTAGACGATAAAACTCGGCAAAAATTGTCAGAGAAGATGCTTGCAAAAGGAAAAGTTGACGAAGATATTGAAACTAGAGTCAACCAGTTTATTGCCAATAAAAAAGTCATTGACATCAAGACAGCAGCAGCTGGCAATGACTTTGACAATCGACTTGTTATCACGGTACTTTATGAGGAGTAAAATGGCAAGGATAAAAGGACTTTTGGTCATGGATGTGGACAGCACCTTGATTCGAGAGGAAGGCATTGATTTATTGGGCGAGCTTGCGGGGAGTGGTGCTGAGATAGCGGCGATTACCAGTCGGGCGATGAATGGCGAGCTTGATTTTGCTGAGGCGCTAAATGCGCGCGTGGCTTTGCTTAAAGGCTTGCCTGAGACGGTATTTGCTGATTTGCTGACTCAGATTCATTTTACTGAGGGTGCGCGTGAGTTGGTGGCTAGTTTGCATGATAATGGTTGGCGAGTTGGTGTTGTGTCGGGTGGCTTTCATGAAACGGTGGCCATTTTGGCTCAGCAACTCGGAATTGATTATGTGCGTGCCAATCATCTGGAAGTTGTAAATGGTCAGCTGACAGGTCGGGTGACGGGCAGCATTGTGACCAAAGAAGTCAAGCTTGCTAGTCTTAAAAAATGGGCGACTGAACTTGGGCTTGATATGGCGCAAACCGTTGCTATTGGTGACGGCGCAAATGATTTGCCGATGATTTTGGCGGCTGGCATTGGCATTGCCTTTAACGCCAAGGAAATCGTGCGGGCGCAAGCGCCTTATCAGATTAATGAGCCGAATTTGGCGTTGGCGCTTGAGATGATTAAGGAAGTGAGAGGAGAGCTATGAGAAAAGCAGAAATTACACGCAACACAGCAGAGACGAAAATTACGCTTGCGGTCAATTTGGATGCGCAAGCACCTGTGGAGATTCAGACGGGGGTCGGCTTTTTTGACCATATGCTGACACTTTTTGCGAGTCATGGGCGTATGAGCCTTGTGGTCAAGGCTGACGGCGATCTGTGGGTAGATAGTCATCACACGGTTGAGGATGTCGGTATTGCGCTAGGAATTGCGCTACGTGAGGCGCTGGGGGATAAAGCGGGCATTAATCGCTATGGGACGTCTTTTGTGCCAATGGATGAGACTTTGGGCATGGCGAGTCTTGATTTGTCGGGGCGGTCGTATCTCGTTTTTGATGCTGAATTTACCAATCCGACTTTGGGGAATTTTGATACGGAGTTGGTTGAAGAGTTTTTTCAAGCCTTGGCTTTTAATGTGCAGATGAATTTGCATTTGAAGATTTTGCATGGCAAAAATAATCATCATATCTCAGAAAGTTTGTTCAAGGCGACTGGGCGTGCTTTACGTGAGGCGGTAACTTTGAATCCTGAAATTCATGGGGTAAATTCGACGAAAGGTGTACTATGATTATTGTCATTGACTACGATGCGGGGAACACGGCAAATGTCTTGCGTGCGCTCTCGAAAATCGGTGTTGCTGCGGAGTTGAGTGCTGATGCTGACAAGATTCGGCGGGCTGACGGTTTGATTTTGCCTGGTGTTGGGGCGTTTCCGACGGCTATGGCTGAGCTTGAAAAACGTGATTTGGTGCGGGTTATCAAGGAAACCGTTGCTAGTGGCACAGCCTTTCTTGGCATTTGTCTGGGGATGCAACTTTTGCTTGATGCGTCTGAGGAGCATGTGCTGACTAAAGGTCTGGGGCTGATTCCGGGTGTTTGTCGTGAGATACCAGCGGGGGCAGAGTTGAAAGTGCCTCATATGGGGTGGAACAGTCTGGATGTGGTCAAGGAAACGGCTTTGACGGCTGATTTAAAAGACAAGTATGTGTATTTTGTTCACTCGTATTTCACGGATGTTGCGCTTGATTTTTTGGATGTGACAGCAGATTATGGGATGAAAGTGCCGGCTATGATTTCGCGTGGCAATGTTTACGGGGCACAATTTCATCCAGAAAAATCGGGCGACATTGGGCTTGGTATCTTAGAAAAATTTAAGGAGGTTGTTTATGCAAATTCTACCAGCGATTGATATAAAAAATGGGCGCGCGGTGCGTTTGTTCAAAGGCGATTTTGCACAAGAAACGGTGGTTAATGCGAGTCCAATTGAACAGGCTGAAATTTTTGCGGCTGCAGGCATTACCTATCTGCATGTCGTTGATTTGGACGGTGCGCTTGACGGAAAAGCAACGTCTGCACCAATTATCGAGGAGATTGTTAGCAAAACTGGGCTGAAAATCGAGGTTGGTGGTGGTATTCGCACGATTGAGCAGATTGCTGATTATCTGTCAAAAGGTGTTGACCGTGTGATTATCGGCTCTATGGCAGTTAAAAATCCTGAGTTTGTTAAAATCGCAATTACGCAATTTGGTGCTGATAAAATTGTTGTCGGTATTGATGCGAAAAAAGGTTTAGTTGCGACTGAGGGGTGGCTTGAGACGTCTGATGTTGATTTTATTACTTTGGCGCTTGAAATGGAGAAAATTGGCGTTCGGTTGTTTGTTTATACTGATGTTGACCGTGATGGGACGTTGATGGGGCCGAACTTTGAACACTATGAACGGTTGCAGGCGGCTTTGACAAAGGCTGAGGTTATCGCAAGTGGTGGGATTGCGCAATTTTCCGACTTGACGAAACTTGCTGATATTGGGGTGTTTGGTACCATTGTCGGCAAAGCCTACTACAACGGTAATGTGTCGCTCGATGAGCTGAAAGGGTTTTAATAGATGCTAGCAAAACGAATCGTGCCGTGCCTTGATGTCAAGGACGGGCGCGTGGTTAAGGGGGTCAACTTTGTCAATCTGACGGATGTTGGCGACCCTGCGGAGACGGCGCGGATTTACTATGAACAAGGGTGTGACGAGCTAGTTTTCCTTGATATTACGGCGACACATGAGGCGCGTGATACCATGGTTGAGGTTGTGAAAAAGGTCGCTGAGCAGGTATTTGTGCCGTTTACCGTTGGTGGCGGTATTCGCACGGTTGACGATATGAACAAGATGCTCAAGGCGGGCGCTGACAAGGTTGGCGTTAATTCGAGTGCGGTTGCTAATCCCGAGATTATTCGCGAGGGTGCTGAGAAGTTTGGCAATCAATGTATCGTGGTTGCGATTGATGCCAAAAAACAGGCTGACGGGACTTTTCATGTCTATGTCAATGGTGGGCGCAAGGATACGGGACTTGATGCGGTTGAATGGGCGAAGAAAGCCGTTTCTCTGGGTGCTGGGGAGATTCTTTTGACGAGCATGGATAAAGACGGTACCAAGTCTGGTTTTGATTTGGCATTGAATCATGCGATTGCAAGTGTCGTTGATGTGCCAGTTATTGCCAGTGGTGGTGCGGGAACGGCAGATGATATTGTCGAAGTGTTTGAGAAAACGCCTGTAACTGCGGCTTTGGCGGCAAGCGTTTTCCATTATGGCGAGATTGCGATTCTTGACGTCAAGCAGAAAATGCAAGAAAATGGCATTGAGGTGAGGTTATAAATGACAGAATATATCAATGAAAAAGTTAAGCCTGATTTTACTAAAAGTTCTGATGGTTTGATTCCTGCGATTGTTACTGATGTTGAAAATGGGCAAGTGTTGATGTTGGCTTATATGAATGAGGCATCGTACAAATTGACACTTGAAACACGTGAAACGTGGTATTGGTCGCGATCGCGTGATGAATTGTGGCATAAGGGCGAGACGTCTGGTCACTATCAACATGTCAAAAAAATCAGTTTGGACTGCGATTTTGACACCATTCTTATCGAAGTTGAACAAATCGGTCCAGCCTGTCACACAGGCGCTCGGAGCTGTTTTTTTAATGATGTGTTGGAAACATGATACGTAAAAGCGATGTGACGAAGTCGCAAAGCACCACCATGCGTCGAGTAACCGCAGGCGCAAACTTCCATAGAAAATTAACTCGAAGTTCAAATAAAGGAAAAATAACATGATAAATGATTTATACAATCAAGCAATGGCACGTAAAAAAGAACCGAAAAGTGGTTCTTACACAAATTATCTTTTTGACAAGGGATTAGACAAAATTCTCAAAAAAGTTGGCGAGGAGGCGACGGAAGTTGTCATTGCGGCGAAAAATGCGGATAAAGCTGAAATTGCAAATGAAACGGCTGATATTTTTTACCATATCGCTGTGATGTTGGCTGAAACTGGCGTGACTCCTCTTGAGGTTCAAGCGGTGTTAGAGGAACGTCATGGGAAACAATCAAATGTTCATGATCGTTCGGAAATTCAGGAGTATTGAACAAAAAAGTCGTTCCTTTAAGTGGGGACGACTTTTTCTTAGTCAAGAAAACCGATTTTATTGAACGGAAAATAGCGGAATTTTGCTTCGCCAGTGATATCAGCTCGTTTGAAAGTGCCGACTTCTCGGCTGTCAGCTGAAATCACGCGGTTGTCGCCAAGTAGGAGATATTCGTCTTTTGGTACTTCGATTGTGAACTGTACTTGTCCTGTTCGATCAAATGTGAAACTAGGACTGTAAATCGCTCTTTTCTGATAACTCTTATCAAAAGCGTAAATTGCTTGGAGTTTATCGTTTTTAAATTTTGCTTTATAGTCGTCAAGGTAAGTTTCATCATAAGTTTCGCCGTTGATTGTCAGAACATCATTGTCAAACGTCACGGTATCGCCCGGTAAGCCAATCACGCGTTTGATGATACTTTTGACCTCGCCATTCTTGGGGTCGATTTCTTTGGCGGTTACGATGTCAAAGCGGTTAATTGTTGATTTTTTGACAGCAATGATTTTTTGCCTATCAGCCAAAGTCGGATCCATGGAATGTCCAGAAACGCGCACATTTGTTGTAAAGCAGTTCTGAAGTAAAAGGATTGTGATAAGAAAGCCTATGAATGGTCCCCACTCTTTTAAAAGTTTCATAATTTCCACCTTAATTTTTTATTTAAGAACGCCGATTTTTTTAAAGGGCCACATGCGAAATTTGGCTTCGCCAACTAATTCTTTTTTGGCAAATGTACCGACACGTCTTGAGTCGTTGGAAATAATGCGATCATCTCCCATAAGATAATACTGACCTTTTGGCACAGTGACGGTAAATTTTGTTTCGCCAGTAGCTGAAATTGTAAAGGCACTGGCATCTTGTGCCAATCTTTGGAAGAAAGTATTGTAAGTGTAAGTTTTTTGCAAGCGATCTTCGGCAAATTTCTTTTGATACTCTTCAAGATACGGTTCAGGCGTCGCTTTACCATTGATTAAAAGAATATCGTTGTTAAAGGTAATTGTGTCGCCAGGCATGCCGATAACACGCTTGACGATGTTTTTTTCTTTCTTTTCAGTTTCGTCATATTCCTTAGCAACAACAATATCGAAACGCTGAATTTTCGCGGTTTTGACGATAATCAGGCGTTCTTTGTCAGCTAAAGTCGGATCCATGGAGTGACCATCAACGAGGACAGGTTGCCAAACGTAGACACGTAGGAGGAGAATAATTGCGATAAATAGGGCGAAAGGCCCCCATTCTTTTAAGAATTTCATTTGGATAATTTCCTTGCTTTCTCGGTATTGGCAAAATGTCGTTTTGCCACATTGTTTAGGCTTGATTCGCCATATTTTTGGATAAGTTTTGAGGCTGTGACATCAGACTGGTGTCCAGCCCCGCTTGGAAGCGCCATAGAGACCTCTTCAGACAGTTTTGCGAGTTGGTCTAAGAAGAGCTTGCGCGCGATGACAGAGGAAGCTGCTACGGCGTAGTATTGGCTTTCAGCTTTTTGGACTAATGTGACCTGACCACTTGTTTGATTCTTTTCGCTTTGCAAATACCGAGTGTAATTTTTCTCAGTCGTGAAAGCATCAATGATAATCTGATCTGGTACAATATTTAGGGCATTTTCAAGAAGAAAAATCGCTTGATTGTGGAGGGCGACTTTGACTGATACGGCATTATAGCCGTTTTCGATAACCTCATTATATTTGGCAGGCGAGAGAAGTAGCGCTTTATGTTGAATTTTTTCAATCAAAATCGGGGCAATTTGGCGAATTTTAACGTCGGTTAATTTTTTGGAATCGTCAACCCCTAATTTTTTAATCAGTGGCAAATCAGATTCAGCTAGATAGGTTGCAACGACTGCAAGTCCACCAAAGTAAGAGCCATTGCCGACTTCATCTGTACCAATCAGATTGGTTTGTTTTTTGAGTGGCGGTGTTTTTTCAGGTTGATAGCCGAATTGCTTAGCGTAATTTTCTGCTTGGTCGCCTTGGAAAACGACTTTTCCAGAGGTATAGACTGTGATGGTTGCACCAACAGGTTTGGCTAAAAACTGGCTGTATTCATTTGCTGAGGGCTGTGCCCAATCTTGAAATTGGTCAATGAGTTGGGCAATTTTTTCAGCCGACATTTTCAAAACAATGTTCATGTAAACTATTATACCAAAAAATACTTGACAAAGTGCTAGAAAATATGATATTATATTATACGGTATTGTTTACCCCATTTTTAAGTCCCGGAAACTTGAAGATACCGTGTGCAGATAAGGAACGATTTGCATGCAACCTATGTAAACACAGTAAAAAAATTGGAGAAATCATGAACAAAACAACATACATGGCTAAGCCAGGTGAAGTTGAACGCAAATGGCACGTTGTTGATGCAACAGATATTCCTTTGGGACGTTTGTCAACAGTTGTGGCTAGCATTCTACGCGGCAAGAACAAACCTCAATACACTTTGCATGCTGATACTGGCGATTTTGTCATTGTCATCAATGCTGAAAAAGTGAAATTGACAGGTAAAAAAGCAGCTGACAAGATTTACTACAAGCACTCAATGTATCCAGGTGGTTTGAAATCAATCACTGCGGGTGAGTTGCGTGATAAAAATGCAGTTCGTCTTATCGAAACTTCTGTCAAGGGTATGTTGCCACACAATACGCTTGGTCGTGCGCAAGGCATGAAACTTAAAGTATTTGTTGGCGCTGAGCATACACATCAAGCTCAAAACCCACAACCGCTTGACATTACAGGATTAATCTAAGGAGGACTAGACATTGGCACAAGTACAATACCTCGGCACTGGACGCCGTAAAAACTCAGTAGCTCGTGTACGTTTGGTACCCGGCACTGGTAAAATCACAGTCAACAATAAAGATGTTGAAGAATATATCCCTCACGCAGACCTTCGTCTCGTGATTAACCAACCATTTGGTGCAACTGAAACTGTTGGTGCGTATGACGTTCTCGTCAATGCTCACGGTGGTGGTTACGCTGGTCAAGCTGGTGCAATTCGTCACGGTATCGCCCGTGCTTTGCTCCAAGTTGACCCCGACTTCCGCGGCTCTTTGAAACGCGCTGGTTTGCTGACACGTGATTCTCGTATGGTTGAACGTAAGAAAGCTGGGCTTAAGAAAGCTCGTAAAGCTAGTCAATTCTCAAAACGTTAATATCGTTGTTATATCAACGTTTCAAGGCACTTTATGGGTCACACCATGAGGTGTTTTTTGAAAAAATCATACTGTTTTATTTTTGAAGCGGGCATGGATAGGGAAGATTAGGGTAATGGGGTTACTAATCGAAAATTCTGGAAAAAAGAATAACAGAACGTGAGAATTTTATTCGTGAAGGTTATTGGTCAATTACCATATAATAAGTTTGTCACAATGCGTTTGTTGCGCGTTTTAAAAATTTAGCAGATACAAAAAAGATCATCAACGAAAAAACGTTAGCGAAAATTGTAGAGAGTTGGCAGTTCAAATTTGCCACAACTTATGCGACTAAATATCATTATGATGCCTTAAATTTAAAAGCGAAGACGTCGATTTTAATGGAAAATGGTCAATTTATTGATGAGATGGCACAGGGGTCTCTAGGAACAATCGCTGTTGAAACAGGCCCTGATTCAAGAAATTTATTTGAAAAAGTATTTGTTGACAGTAAAGACCCAGAGGGTGAAATTGCTAAAATTGTGCCAAATGAAGAAATCAAGGTATTTGGCAAGATTCCAAGGCGTGTCATTCAAGTACCAACCTATACTGGTGGAACGACCACACCAGATTTTGTCTATGCGACAAAAAACGACTTATTCTTGCTTGTGGAAGCAAAATCGAGTAGCTTACGAGACACTGAAAAAATCGCAGTCAAGGCACAAAAGGAATTGTTCGATGAGTTTGAAGATGTTAGATGCTCTAAGGTAACTAAGAAAGAAGAGGTTTTGGAGTTGCTAAAACGTTTGATGAATCATAACGTATCGGATTCATTAGATGATAGGGGAGGGGTTAAGAAACTTCTATGATGACATGGTAAAATAGTTAGTATGAAAACAAACTACTCCACAGATATAATATACTAAATTCGATAAAAAAGCGCAACGTATGATATACTGTAAGTATGACCTATGATAAAGCAATCCAAAAGAGAATTTTGGCTTATGCCGATAGTGAGGCTATTGAAAATGTTCTTTATTTTTAACGAATTGAGTATAATAGATGAAGAAGGGTCAATTTTATCGCCGTTCTTCCCCTCTAGTTACGCTTTAAGAGATTCGCAGTCAGTCAAAACGACTTTTGAAGGAAATGCGAGAGGTATTGACGGCGGAAAAAGTCAAGGGGCGCAAATGATGCGTGATTGGCTTTTTTGATACTTAAGGTTTTGATTTTATTTGTGTGATAAAATTCCTTTGACAGACATTTATTTGTCTGTTGTAAACTGCTTATAAATTTTGTAAGTGGTTTAGAGCAGATAAAACGATTTGTTTTGTTTGTGTTAAAGTAATATAATGAGGGTAACACAGTATTGGTATGATGAATCCGAAATTTGTTGCGCATGAAGAAGAAATAGTGATTTTGGCTAAAAGTGAATATGATGAAATATTGAGAGAAAATAAAAATTTACAGGCACAAGTGAAATTTTTTCAGGAAATGGAAAAATTTTCATTTCGTCAACGTAATGGTGGGAAAACTCATACTGTAAATGAACTGAAAGAAAAGTTAGGTTGGGCTTAGTTTGAAGAATGTTGTTTTTACAGATGAAGCCTTAGATGATGTAGAGCGATTGGAACATTTTTTAAGAGAATACCCAATTGTTAAAAGCAGTGAATATTATCTCTATGAGTCCAGAAGGAAGTCCTAGAGTTGCTGGAACGAATTACAGAAAGAAAGTTCATTTTAAGTATATTTACTTTTATGTAAATTATGATGAAGTAGTCGAAATTGAGAGAGTTTTCTCTGAAAAAGAAGATTGGATAAACGAGTTGAGTTGAAACGGCTAGGGAATTAGTCGTTTTTTTATTATTCCAAAAATAGAAAGAGGTAATAAAATGGCAAAGGAATTGGGATTTTCAAATATCAAGACACACTCGAATAAAATCAATTTTAAAGAGGAGTTTTGTTTGCGGAAAGCGTTTGGTGGCAACGGATGTGGCGGCGCGGGGGATTGATGTGGCAGATATTGCGGTGGTTTACAATTTTGATTTGCCAGATACTGTTGCGCCTTACACACATCGAATTGGTCGGACAGCGCGATTTGAGAAGATTGGCAAGGCGATTTCTTTGGTAAGCACAGCGGTGCGACTTTGCTAAGATTGAAGTGGCAACACTAGAAAATGGTGCTGAGATTCGGGAGCTGAAGTTACCGACTGCCAGTCTGTTTACCAAGCGCTTGGTAGCATTTACCGCTAAACAAAAACGTGAAATGCTTGTGAAAACGGCGAAAAGTGCGGTTTTCACAAGCTGACATCATGAAGCTGCATATCAATGCGGGCAAGAAAACGAAGTTGCGGGCAGGCGATGTGGTGGCGCGATTACCAATATTTCGGGGATTTCTGGCGCAGATATTGGCGTGATTGCGATCGTTGAGGTGTCAACTTTTGTCGAGATTTTGAATGGTAAGGTCAAGCAAGTCCTGAAAGCCTTGCAAACTGAGAAAATAAAAGGGCGCGTGCGGAAAGTGTCACAAGCTAATGCTGGGAAATAGGAATAATGTTTTTAGTTGTAAAAATAGGGCAAAAGATGTTATAATAAGATACAAAAAGATAGAGATAAGGCGGTGGATTAATGAAAAAGTCAACTAAAGTGTTTTTAGAAACTGTTGCAGTATCAAGTTTGATTTTACTTGCAACACTTAGCGCAAAAAAGCGCAAAATGAATGTGACATCAGAAAAAAAGAATAGTTCAGACCAAGCTGTTGAGCCTTTGTCACAAGAAGAGGAAGTGGTTTCAGAGCAAGTCGTTGCAGCATTTGCACAAGAGCAAGAAGTAATTGCTACACCAGAACAAGAGGCTGTTGTAGACCAAGTTGCTCCTACATTTGCACCAGAAGAGGAAGCGGTTTCGACACCAGAAGAAGAGGAGGGCTGGTACAAAGTTTTTGAATCTGCGCCACAAGAGCAGGAAGTGACTTCTACGCCGAAAAAAGAGGAAGTGATTTCGACGCCAGAACAAGAGAATGGTTGGTACAAAGTTTTTGAATCTGCGCCACAGGAACAGGAAGTTGTTTCGACACCAGAACAAGAGAGTCTCGTGGATAAATCTGTTGAATGCTCGGCACAAAATCAGAAAGTGACTTACTTCAAAAATGAGGATGGCGTTTACGTTGCTGTGACTTACTATGCGAAGGGAGACAAGGTTTTCAGACAGACCTCTGAGAACGTCATTCCCTATGATACTGTCGGTCTTACGACGATTGACGAGGCAAAGGAAGTGTTTGACAATGTGACCAAGCCTTATGAGAATATTGAAGGCATTTATGATTGGCTAGTTTTTAGCGAGAGTTCGGTTACAGAAATGGTTGATGTTGATTATAGGAAAGTCAACATTGATGAAGTGAAAGGGTTGGTTGGCACAGTGGGCTTTGATGACGATATGTCAGACGGCGTTAGTCTCGAAAAGAGTATTGCTATGCTTGAAGAAAAAGGCTATATGAGAAAATAAAAATTGCCTTGTCAGATGACTTTTTGACAAGGCGTTTTTTATCGTTTCAAATAAGCAGACGGCGCAGCGCCATAATATTTCTTGAATAATTTACTAAAATAATAGGCATCGTTATAGCCGACTTGATTAGCGGCTTTTTTGACAGTTATCGTCCGATCATTTTCTAGCAAATTCTTAGCACGTTCTAATCTAAGTTTAATCAAATAATTAATCGGCGACTCGCCTGTTTCTTCCTTGAACACACGAGAGATGTAGGTTGAGCTGATGTAGAGCGTTTGCGATAATGTCGTCAAGCTGACTTCCTCGGTGTGATGATCCTCCAAATAGTCAATAATATCAGTGACAATCGCTTGTTTTTCCTGTTCCTCATAAGAGAGCTTGAGGGCGTTTGTCTCCAATTGATTGGTACCAGAGTCACGCAAAATGAAAATAATTAATTTCATAACGAGTGTTTTTAACATAAGGTCATAGCCAGGACAACCGTTGGCTTTTTCGATAAGCATTTCTTGGCAGACATTGAAAAAATCAGTCTTAAATTCGTTCAGCTCAATAATTGACGACTTGAACGGAAAATTATCGCGTGGCACACCTTGCAGACTGAAATTGCGGAAACCGATATGAATCTGTGTTGCCGACATGCCCGCATCGTAGATTTCATGATGATAGACACCAGGGTTGAAAAGCAAAATCGTATCTTTTTCGATACGTGTTCGCTTGTCACCAATGACATAATCAACAGCGCCGTCAATGATAATCGACATCTCTAAATGATCGTGGCAATGGTGCTGGTTGGCATATTCTCCGTTATTTTTACAATCGAAGATGTAGAGAATCTCAGGATTGAAGTTTTTCGATTTTAACTGTAACATGATTTACCTCTTACCTACTATTTTAACGTTATTTTGGGAAATAATCAAAAATTGGAATTATTAAAATTTTTCGTTATTTAAAATCAACTATGAAATTGTAATTTTTAATGAAAAATCAACACTTTTTTAGAAAAATTACTTGACAATTACAAATGTAAGCGGTATCATATTAGTAAGTTATAAAACATGAGTTTGTTTAAAAATTTGAAAGCGTGGTAGTGTGGATGACGGTATGGAATTTTATTGAGAAAGTGATTGACTTTCGGATGAATGTTACTGGTGATGGGGAAATAGAGATAAACGATCTTAATAAGAGTTTCTTTTACCGAGGGCATTCTGATAAAAGTGACTTGAATAATTTGAAACCAGAGGCATTTTGGGATGCTGTTAAAAAAGATAATAATAATAATAATAAAGAAAAAGATTTTTATTACAAAGCGCTAGCCAATTGTCCAGAGGACTTTGAAAACTGTAATTATCATATAGAACATTTAGCAAAAATGCACCATTACAACATTCCGACAAGATTGTTAAGTGTTGAAAGAAATCCGCTCATTGCTTTGTATTTTATGGTGGATAATGAAGATAATATTGAGAAACAAGGAGAGGTTATTGCTTTTGGTAAGGAAAAAAATGATATAAAAACAATAGATAGTGATTCGGTTGAATTAATATCGACCTTAGCTACTTTGGATGAGGAAAAGAGGAAAAAAATTTATGATTTTTCTTTTAAATGGCTAGGTATACTTGGAGACATTGAAAATATTGAAGATACTGAAGCTATTATTGAAAAGTGTTCAGATGTGTTGGCAAAAATTGTAGGGGGAATAGATTTTAAAAATCCAAGTGAATTACTACTACCGGCGTTTTTAAAATCTGAAAAAGATAAGATTCTTGATTTAGTTGAAGATATAATACAAGAGGATAGTGATGCTGAAGATATTAGAGAACAAGTAATACAGATAGTTATAAGAATATTTAATAAATATAAAGTGGTAAGACAATTAGGCTATGAGGCTGGTAAAAAAATGTTTATCAATCTTGGTGATAGAATTGAACCAAAGACATTGCTAGATAGTTATTTTGTTCAGCCAAAACTTGATAATGATAGAATTTTACGACAGACAGGTGCGCTTATTGTATGTGGGTTGAAGAAAGAATATCATGAAAATGGAGACGAGAAATTAGATAAAGCTATTGAGCCTGCATTTGAATTTAAAGTTGGTAAGGAGGGAGATGAAACGAATGAGGAAATAAAACAAGAAAATAAGAAAAACAAGCAAATAATAAAAAAACAATTAGAAATGTTGGATATAAATCAAGCTAGTAATTATCCAGAAATAGATAAGGTGGGGCAGTATTTAAAGTCTAAAAAGGAAAATGATCAAGAAAATACGCCAAGCGCTCCAGTGGTATTGAATAATAGAGAAGACATAAAGAAAGCACTGAGACAGGTTAAGAAATTTGATGAAAAGGACATTGAGAAAGTTTTAGACCAACTAGATAAACCTGGTAAGAATATAGATATTGAAATTGGAAAAAATCTAGCTATTGAGGCTGATAAGAAAAATAGTACTGAATTTCAAGGAATTGTCTCTTATTTAAAACAATTAGAAATTCTATTGGAAATTCAAAAACTTCAACAAAAATCTAATGAAAATAAAGTTATTTATTATCGTGGTCATGGCGATAGACAATGGTTTTTGGATACTTCTATTGCTCGTGAGTTAAGTAAAAATGAACGTTTGTCTGAAAAAGATTTTTATTATAATATTATTACAAAATGTTCAGATAATTTTTATAATTGTCAATATCATGTTGATTATTTGACACAAATGCAGCATTATGACATTCCGACAAGGTTACTTGATATATCTAAAAGTCCTTTGGTTGCTTTGTGGTTTGCTGTTCAGGATGAAAAGATTGAGGATAAAGATGCACGGGTACTCATTTTTCTTGAGGAAAAAGATAATATCAAAAATTACGAGAGCGATGCTGCGGAATTATTGGCATCGCTTGCAACGATGACAACAGAAGAACAAGATAGGCTTAGAAGATACGCGATTGAATGTACGCGAGAGAAGGCTTTGACAGCAGAATTGAAAAGGGAATTTAATGCACATGGAGTTGTGAAAAAATTAAAACATAAATCAGAACAAAAAATGTTAAATCAAAACGAGGTTGATCCGCAAGATTTGTTGTCTAACTTTTTTGTTCAACCTAAGCTGGATAATAATCGGATCATTCGACAATCGGGAGCGTTTATCATCTGTGGTTTAGATAAACATTATGAGAGTGAGATAAGAAAAAAACAACTAATGATTGACTATAATGGAGAAGAAAAAGTTGTTAGTTTCGTTATTAATAAAGATGGAAGAGAGCGGATTAAAAAAGAGTTAGAAGTGTTAAATATCAATACCTCAACGATTTATCCAGAGATTGATAGAGTAGCTGAGTGGCTGAGACGGAATATAAATAAGCCTTAAATGTAACTTTTTGTTTTTAGGGTGTTAATCAAGTTTAAAATTTATTTTATCTAAAACCAGTCCCAAGCAGGTCTGGTTTTTGTGGTATAATAAAAGAAATTGACTAATTGTAAAGAGGAAAACGATGAACGATTTAATGGCAACATTTATCACGGGAAAAATGACGGATGAAAATGAGCAAAATTATTATATTCAAAAAGACGGTTATATTTTTCGATTGGCAAAAGCCGAGGGAGAGTTTGCGGTTGGCGATGATGTGACTGGTTTTGCTTATACGGATAAGGCGGGCAAGCAGTGTATGACTTTGGCTGAGCCTAGTGCGACACGTGACAAATATGGTTGGGGAACGGTTACTGATGTTCGCAAAGACTTGGGTGTTTTTCTTGATGTCAATTTGCCTGAAAAGGATGTTGTTGTGTCAGTTGATATTTTGCCCGAGATAAAAGAACTTTGGCCCAAAAAAGGCGATAAGCTTTATGTCAAACTGGTTGTTGATAACAAGGACAGAATTTGGGGTGAGTTTGCCTATCCCGAAACCTTTGTTCAAATGGCTGACAAGGCTTATAATAACATGCAGAATCAGAATCTGCACGCCATTGTTTACAGAAATAAGTTGTCGGGTACTTTTGTTTATCTGCCAGAAAATAACATGTTGGGTTTTATTCATCCAAATGAGCGTTTTTCTGAGCCGCGGCTTGGACAGGCACTTGATGTGCGCGTGATTGGTTATCGGGAGATTGATAAAACGCTCAACTTGAGCTTAAAACCGCGTGCGCATGAGATGTTGGATGCGGATAGTCAGCTGATTTTGACTTATTTGGCGCAGCAAGGCGGGCATATGCCGTTTTATGATAAATCAGCGCCAGAGGAGATTAAGGCGACTTTTGCCATTTCCAAGGGGCAGTTTAAGAAAGCGCTTGGTGGGTTGATGAAACAAGGCAAGATTAAGCAAGATGCGACTGGCACGACTTTGCTGTGAGGAAATGGAGGAACTATGAGTTTTTACACATTTTTAATGAAATATCGTGCCTATAAGGCAGTTGATGATATAAGTAAGCTCGCGAATCTTGTTTATGAGGACTCGACTTTTCCCAAGCAGTCGTCTGATTTTGACGAGATTTCGAGTTACTTGGAAACGCATGCTAATTTTGCCTTTAATCTGTCGAAATTTGATGAGATTTGGGAGCTTTATTTAGTACGTTAGTTATAAAATGACGTATCAAATTTAATTAAAAAGTTATGTCAAGCGAAATTGAAAATGTCCCAAAAAAAGTCTAAACATGAGTTACATTTTGCTAAAGCAAAATTTGCTTTTAGATTCCATTTTTGATATTATTGAGTTATGATTTAGGCTGAATTTTCAGCT
>NZ_BLLI01000041.1 GCF_011170085.1 Pseudolactococcus hodotermopsidis
CTTGATAACACGATACTTTTTCAATTCATTCACAGTGAGTAATATCCTTTTCATAAGTATTAGTTTAACATTTGGGACATTTTATGTTTCGACCTACTTAGGACATTATCACTTTCGAATGATAAACCGTGGGTTTAACAGTTTTGTTAATTTACTTTTGGGGATATTTTTGTTATACTATTCTTAATGGATAATTACGCAAAAAATAGGGGTACATAAATGTATAACATTTTTGAAAAATTTGATTATTATCGTCGAGAAAAAAAGATAAGAATTGAAACTTTGATTGATAATGGGATTAGTAAGTCCAAATATCATCGTTTGCAACGTGGTGAGGCGAAATTAAACTTGGAGGATTCGCTTGTTTTGAGTCAAGCGCTTAATTTGTCGCCTTTTGAAGTTGAGTCTATTTATTACGCTAAAGTGAGTACGGATACTTTGAGCGAGAATATTTATGAGAGTTACGATATTATCAGCGTTCATGGGCTTTTGCTTTATGCCTATGAGGTTGCCAGTATTTATCCGCTAGAATCGAAAAAGATTTTTACAACGCTCAAGGCTAATCGGTATATTAAGAGTTTTTTTCCTTTGACTTTGGCTTTGATTAGTTTGATGGAAAATGATTTGGCAGAGGAGTCTGATGAGAAAGAAGTGGATGACTTGTACCAAGAAGTCATGGCGCGTGATGTTTGGACGTCTTATGAAGTGACGCTCATTTTTTCGTTTTTGGAAATGAAATCTTTTGATGATATTCGATTGCTTGAGGGGTTGGCAAATGTTTTATGGGATCGGACGATTATTGCGCCAGATGATTATTATACACTTCAGGTGGTCATGACACTTTATCAGAGTTTATTTATCAAAAGCGTTATAAAACGTGATACTTCGCGGATTAAGCGCTTTTATCGTGAAGCCGATGAAGTTCGACATAATAACATGACGATTTTGATTGCTTTTACGCAACGTCAAATGGAGATTAGTTATTTGGAATTGACTGGTAGGCAGCAAGAAGCGGCTAGCAATTTAGATGAATTAAAGCGTATTGCGAAATTTTTGCTAGATTATCATGCCGCCGAGCAGCGAAATGAGTCATTTGTTCAAATTGAATATGACAAAATGCACGCTGAAATCGTTGAATGGCGAAAAGAACTTGGTGTTTCGGAAGATTATAACTTGCTCAATACTTAAAATGTGTTTAAAATTAGAAAAATCTCATTAAAAGTTTCGATTTCGGAACTTTTTTGCTTTTTTCTCATTTGTTTGATAGAATGTATAATGTAGATAACAAACAAATGATAAAAAGAATAGAAAAGTGTGCATGTGACTTTTTAATATAAAGAAATCATTGACATGTAAGCTATTTCTAAAATGAGGGAAAACTAAGATGAAGACATTTATCGTAGATAAACTTGCAAGTGGTAAACATGACAAAGATGATAAAATTAGTCAAGGCAAACATGAGCAAATGAAAGGGTGTAAGCTATCACGGCGAGATAAAGAAGTCAAGCACACACATTTTCGGATGTGGAAAAGCGGGAAAAGGTGGCTTTATGCGAGCTCAGTTTTGACGGCAATTACGAGTGCTATTATTGGACATGATGTGTTTGTCTCAACTGCTGATGAAACAGATAATGTGAGTCGTGTTAAAAAACAACGAGATGAATCTGATGGAATCACTACTGAATCAGCTGCTACACCACTGGTTTTACCAAGTAGTGGACTTATAGGAACGCCAGCAATTGCTACGAATAGTACTTTGACTGTTGCAAATGCGACAGATAGTTTGCGGCAAGCCTTTGATAAGGAAATCGATTATAACGATAGGCATCCAGCTAAGTCATCAACATCAGTGACAGTGCCACTGCCAGATCAAATCGAACACTTAGAAGATTATGAGAAACAAGCGAGAAAACTTTTAGATGGAAACGGTGGTTATGCCTATAAGGAAGTTAGTAACTTTACACAGTTTAAGGCTGCTTACGATAATCAAAACGTTCGCTACATTAAAATCATGGGGGATTTCAATGAGTTATCGGCAGATTGGAATGCACTCAATAATCGAACAAAGGATATTATCATTGATGGTCAAAATCATAAGGTAAATTTTGGTGGAGTTGCTTTGCGTTTAGGTGATATTGGAAATAATCAAATCAACTTTACGATTACAGATATAGATGTCACGAGTTATATTCCAAGTTTAGGGGATAGAAGCTTGATTTTAAATAGTGATGATGGCAGTAATTGGCAGATTAATATCAATAATCTAACGGCTAATCAGTCAATTGCTGAGGAAAATGATGATAGTCATCAGATGAATCGTTTGGTCAGAAATATGGGACCAAATGCTCGGACGACTTTTTCAGGTACTGTCAGCGCACAAACGATGCAAGAGTATGCTTGGGTGTCGAATATTAGTATTGTCAATGGTGCTAAACTTAAGTCAAATCGTCCAAGTAATGGTGAGTCTGATGCCATGTTTTATAACTGGAATGCGACAGGTAAGACAAGTAATGGTCGAACAGATGTGATGATTGGTGACGGTGCTAGTATTTCGGCGGAAAATATTTATCGCAATAATTCTTATGGTCTTTTTTACAGTCAATATGATGACTTAAAGGCGGGGGATAATGTTACTTGGTATCAAAATGGCTTTAATAATCTTTTTCAATCGTCTGGTAAGGCAGGCAAGGTATTTGAGTTTGGGGTAAATACGAAAGTGACAGCTCTGAATTTGACGGCTAATCAATCAGCTAGACTGCAAAATAGGTTCAATATTACTTTTGCTGCGGGGACAGAGCTTGATGTACGCCAAATTTTTCCTGGTTGGGTTTTTTATATTGATGAAAATTCGTCACTCAAATTTACATCGCCTAAGGCTTTGCATATTGCTAATTATGATAATAGCAACTCAAATAAGGGCAATCCGTTAAATACCTACACAATTATCAATGGTAATGGTGAGTTCATTATGGATAATTCGTCAATTTCTACATGGAATAATGCCAATGCTTATTATCCGTCGGCTGATGCGACAAAACCGTCATTAACGCCTCCTGATGCGACGGCTAAATTTTCTAAGATGTCAATTTCAAGAAATAACGCAAATATTATTAAAACAGGTAGTGATGGTAATACTGGGACGATTAATGCAACAGATGCCTCTGGTATGCGTGAACTTCAGACAAATGCGATTCCAAATGGCACGATTAAACTGAATTATGTTGATTATACTGGTAAAATAAAATCGACGATTACTGTTGATGTCAATGCTTTGGATGAATTTGGTAATGAAAAGTATTATATTGGTCAGGAAATATATGCTAAGGTTTCTCAGTATGTGCGTGATAATATGCCTGCGGGTTATAAATGGGCGCTAGGCGAGCAGGTTTGTCCGTATGCGACACAATCTAAGGGCGATCCAACGACTTCGGTTGATAACGGCGATAGGTGGGGGCAGCTTGAACGGATGATTGTGCCGATGCAAGGCGTTACTTATGAGTATAATGCCTATATTTATGGTAATGATGCACAGGTGCAATATGAGTATGTTGATTCGCAAGGGGTGGTGATTGATACATCAAATGTGACAACAGCGGGTAAAGAGGCAATTGGGAAGTATATTCCAGCAAATGTTGGTAATGTGATTGATTGGTTAGATAATTATTATATACTTACAACTATTCCTAATGGTTATCGGGTGGATACGTCAAAATTACCTGCAAGGCTAGAAGTGAAAGCGGCTGATAATCCGATAACACAATTTTCTGTGTTACCGTTGAAGCAAACGGTTAAGTTAAAGGCACATACTAAGGATAATGCGATAACAACTGTTGAGGTGCCAATTAGTGGTGTGACGGGGCAGAAGATTACCTATCGAGAGTTGTTTGAGGCAGCGAAATTTACGGGGCTTGATGCCTATACTTTGAGTCAAGAGGAGGGGGATAAACTTTTTACGTTTGATGATTCGGATAACTTGAATCGAACGACTGGTCAAGAAAAGGCGGCTGATATTGCGCCACAATCGCTTCAAATTGAGTTGGATGAAAATCGGCAAGAGGCGACTTTTACTTTTATAGATGCGACAACTGGTTCGCTTCAAGATGGTGCGGGCAATGATTTTCCAGTGATTAGGACTGATGGTTTGGCGGGAACGATTATTGAGGAGTCAATTGCTAAGAATGAGGATAAGATAACTAATCTGATAAATTATTATGAGGACATGGGTTATCTGATTAAATCGCTCAGAAATGTGGTAACTGGTGAGACTTTTGCAACGAAAGAGGCTTTAGCTGCGGTGAGATTTGATAAGGAGACGGCTGAACTTCAAAGTTTTGAAATTGCATTGGTACACGATACGACTCGGGTAATTGACACTTATAACATCACTTATAAAGTGTATCATCTCTATGATTATCGTCCTGAGAAGAATTTTTATACAGTTGAAAATGCTGTTGTGACGCGAACTTGGTATAAGGACTTTACGACAAATACTGAGATTCCAAGTGCTACGATGGCGGAAGGCTGGTTTAAATATGGGTTAAACGGCATTTTCCATGACGATCAAGAATTGGCGCATCATCCAAGGAGAGCGCACTATGAGCTTGTGAGCGCGGATACACCAGGTGTGACGGTTGACTCCGAGACGGGGATGGTGCGTATGGTAACGGTATATGCGAAAAATGAGCAAGGTTGGTTGCCTGAGACGGGGGCGGCGGATAATACGGTTGCTTTAGCTACTGAGCCAAAGCCGTCAACGGAAAATGGTACGGCGAATGTTTCTAAGGACGCCGTGATTAACTATCATCGGGATGTGGATTCTTTACATGAGTCGGATGAGGTTTCGGATTCTGAGGAAGATAGTGATTCTCATGTTGATTCGTGTTCTGAAGATTTTAGCGATTCTGAAGTTGATTCAGGCTCGGATGAATATAGCGATTCTGAAGCTGATTCAGATTCCGTTGACTCTAGTGACTCTGAAGTTGATTCAGATTCCGTCGAAAGCAGTGATTCTGAAGTCGATTCTGTTTCTGCGGAATACAGCGATTCCGAAGCTGACTCAGATTCAGAGGAACATAGCGATTCTGAAGTTGATTCAGGCTCGGATGAATATAGCGATTCTGAAGGCGACTCAGTTTCAGAAGAAAGTAGTGACTCTGAGGCTGACTCAGGCTCAAACGAACATAGCGATTCTGAAGTAGATTCAGCCTCAGAAGAACACAGTGATTCCGAAGTCGATTCAGGTTCCGCCGAACATAGCGACTCTGAAGTAGACTCAAGTTCCGCTGAACACAGTGACTCCGAAGCTGACTCAAACTCCGAGGAACATAGCGACTCTGAAGCCGATTCAGATTCAGAAGAAGATAGTGATTCCGTAGAGTTTAGTGATTCCGAAATTGACTCAGTTTCGGACGAAAGTAGCGATTCTGAAGCCGATTCAGAATCGGACGAAAGCAGCGATTCCGAAGCTGACTCAGATTCAGAGGAACATAGCGATTCCGAAGTAGACTCGGGTTCAGAGGAACTTAGTGATTCTGAAGTAGACTCCGATTCCACCGAAAGCAGCGATTCTGAAGTCGACTCAACTTCCGTTGAACACAGCGACTCTGAGGTTGATTCCGATTCCGCTGAATCGAGTGATTCCGAAGCCGATTCAGGTTCCGCCGAACATAGCGATTCCGAAGTAGATTCAGACTCCGCCGAATCAAGCGATTCCGAAGCCGATTCAGGCTCCGAGGAACATAGCGACTCTGAAGCCGATTCAGATTCTGCTGAAACCAGTGACTCCGAAGTAGATTCAGTTTCTGCCGAAAACAGCGATTCCGAAGCCGACTCAGGTTCCGAGGAACATAGCGATTCTGAAGTCGATTCAGATTCAGAAGAAGATAGCGACTCTGAAGCCGATTCAGATTCAGAAGAACATAGAGATTCCGAAGCCGACTCAGGTTCCGAGGAACATAGCGACTCCGAAGTAGATTCAGACTCTGCCGAAAGCAGAGATTCCGAAGCCGACTCAGGTTCAGAAGAAGGTAGTGATTCCGAAGTAGACTCAGTTTCCGCCGAAAGCAGTGACTCCGAAGCTGACTCTGGTTCAGAAGAAAGTAGTGATTCCGAAGCCGACTCAGGTTCAGAGGAACTTAGTGATTCTGAGGTCGATTCAGGCTCAGAAGAAGATAGTGATTCCGAAGTAGACTTAGTTTCCGCCGAAAACAGTGACTCTGAAGCCGACTCAGGCTCAGAAGAAAGTAGCGATTCTGAAGCCGATTCAGATTCTGCTGAAACCAGTGACTCCGAAGTTGATTCAGTTTCTGCCGAAAGCAGTGACTCCGAAGCCGACTCAGGCTCAGAAGAATATAGCGACTCTGAAGCCGATTCAGGCTCAGAAGAAAGTAGCGATTCTGAAGCCGATTCAGATTCTGCTGAAATCAGTGACTCCGAAGTTGATTCAGTTTCTGCCGAAAACAGCGATTCCGAAGCCGATTCAGGCTCCGAGGAACATAGCGACTCTGAAGCCGACTCAGGCTCAGAAGAAAGTAGCGATTCTGAAGCCGATTCAGATTCTGCTGAAACCAGTGACTCCGAAGTTGATTCAGTTTCTGCCGAAAACAGCGATTCCGAAGCCGATTCAGGCTCCGAGGAACATAGCGACTCTGAAGTAGACTCAGCCTCCGCCGAAAGTAGCGACTCTGAAACTGACTCAGGCTCAGAAGAAAGTAGCGATTCTGAAGCCGACTCAGGCTCCGAGGAACATAGTGATTCTGAAGCCGATTCAGGTTCAGAAGAACATAGCGATTCTGGAGTAGACTCAGACTCCGCCGAAAGCAGTGACTCTGAAGTAGACTCAGGCTCAGAAGAAAGTAGCGACTCTGAAGCCGATTCAGAGTCTGCTGAAAGCAGTGACTCCGAAGCTGACTCAGCTTCAAACGAACATAGCGATTCTGAAGCCGACTCAGCTTCCGCCGAGTCCAGTGACTCCGAAGTAGATTCAGACTCCGCCGAATCCAGTGATTCCGAAGCCGACTCAGGTTCAGAGGAACTTAGTGATTCTGAAGCCGATTCAGGCTCCGAGGAACATAGCGACTCCGAAGTAGATTCAGACTCTGCCGAAAGCAGTGATTCCGAAGCCGACTCAGGTTCAGAAGAAGGTAGTGATTCCGAAGTAGACTCAGTTTCCGCCGAAAGCAGTGACTCCGAAGCCGACTCAATTTCCGCCGAGTCCAGTGACTCCGAAGCCGACTCAGGTTCCGCTGAAAGTAGCGATTCTGAAGCCGATTCAGGTTCTGCTGAATCCAGTGATTCCGAAGCCGACTCAGGTTCAAACGAACATAGTGATTCCGAAGTTGACTCAGACTCTGCCGAAAGCAGTGACTCTGAAGCCGATTCAGATTCAGAGGAACATAGCGACTCTGAAGTAGATTCAGCCTCCGCTGAACGCAGTGATTCCGAAGCCGACTCAGGTTCCGCTGAAAGTAGCGATTCTGAAGCCGACTCAGGCTCAGAAGAAAGTAGCGATTCTGAAGCCGATTCAGGTTCAGAAGAAGATAGTGATTCCGAAGTAGACTTAGTTTCCGCCGAACGCAGTGACTCCGAAGCCGACTCAGACTCAGAAGAAAGTAGCGATTCTGAGGTCGATTCAGATTCCGCTGAATCAAGTGATTCCGAAGCCGATTCAGACTCCGCCGAATCCAGCGATTCCGAAGTAGATTCAGCTTCCGCCGAAAGCAGTGATTCCGAAGTCGACTCAGGTTCCGCTGAAAGTAGCGATTCTGAAGCCGATTCAGGTTCTGCTGAATTGAGCGATTCCGAAGCTGATTCAGCTTCCGCCGAATCCAGTGATTCCGAAGCCGACTCAGGCTCCGAGGAACATAGTGATTCTGAAGCCGACTCAGACTCAGAAGAAAGCAGCGATTCTGAGGTCGATTCAGATTCCGCTGAATCGAGTGATTCCGAAGCCGATTCAGGCTCCGAGGAACATAGCGACTCTGAAGTCGATTCAGATTCCGCCGAAAGTAGCGACTCTGAAACTGACTCAGGCTCAGAAGAAAGTAGCGATTCTGAAGCCGACTCAGGCTCCGAGGAACATAGCGATTCTGAAGTAGACTCAGCTTCTGCCGAGTCCAGTGACTCCGAAGCCGACTCAGTCTCCGAGGAACATAGCGATTCCGAAGCCGATTCAGATTCAGAAGAAGATAGTGACTCCGAAGCCGACTCAGGTTCAAACGAACATAGCGATTCTGAAGCCGATTCAGGCTCCGAGGAACATAGCGACTCTGAAGTCGATTCAGATTCCGCTGAATCGAGTGATTCCGAAGCCGATTCAGGTTCCGCCGAACATAGCGACTCTGGAGTAGACTCAAGTTCCGCCGAGTCTAGTGACTCCGAAGCCGACTCAGGCTCCGAGGAACATAGCGATTCTGAAGTAGATTCAGAATCCGAAGCCGACTCAGATTCAGAAGAACACAGCGATTCAGAATACGATTGGTATACTAGCTTAGAAAGTGACAGCGAGACCAACGAGCCAGACCCGATTCCAAATAATGACACCTTGCCGACAACGACTAGCGCTGACTTTGAGACGCTTATGCGAACTTTACCGGCTCTTGGCGCGCTATTTATTAGCGTGGGTGGTACGGCTATGTTCAGGCGCAGACGAAACGCATTGGTGACGATTTCAGAGGACGGTTATGTCAAACGCTTCATGACCTCGGAAAATGCTAGCAGCATTCGCACCCAGAAAGGTATTATCTTTGCGGAGAAAGCGCACACGTCCGATAAAATTTTGATTTTTACAACGCGTGGTAATGTCATCTATCGACCGATTTCGGATATAAAAAATATTTACGTAGGCGATATTCTCAAAGGGCAACATATCAGTGAGATGACCATGGATATAGCAGCAGATGAAAAGGTTCTTTTCACGAAAATCGTTGATAAATGTGACAAGAGCCATGAAACTATTCTGATTGTGACGCAAAATGGTTTCACAAAGAAAATCGCAATCAGTGATTTAGTTCCAGATGAAAATTATCAGCATGCTAGTCGAAAATATATCGACCTATCAGCAGACGACGAAATTATCTATATTGATAAAGCAACAAGCAGAATCGTCATCTTTGCCACAGATAAAATGAAAATCGTTTATGCCATTACATCAGCTATTCCTATTGAACCGCTCAGCAGTTCAGGTAATCGAATCAGCGCACTAATGACAGACGATAAATTAGTTCATTATTTTAGTAACTAAAAATGTCCGACTTTTCTAAGGAAAAACTAAGAACATCCCATAATCGGAACTTTTTTTCCGCAAGTTTGGAAAATAGACTATAATAATAAATGTAAATAAGTCAATGAAAACGAAGTCAAAAATAAATAACTTGGGTTCATGAAGCCCAAGTAAAACTAAATTTCATGTATAACTCTTCACCATTCATTCCTTATGTGTTTTCCCTCAAAAACACAACAAAAACCGTCTCTTCCCCCCACATTTAACGAGACGGTTTTTTGTATGAACTAAATGAGATTTAATTAAAAAATCATCTGAGCCATATCAACTCAGATGATTTTTTGGTTTATTTCATAGTTGGGAACAACAACACATCGCGAATCGACGTTGCATTGGTTAAAAGCATCACCAAACGGTCTATCCCAATGCCAAGACCACCAGTTGGTGGCATACCATATTCCAAAGCCTCAACAAAGTCGTAGTCAATACCAGTCGCCTCGTCATCGCCTTTTTCGGCATCGCTTGCTTGTTTTTTGAAACGTTCCAATTGGTCAATCGGGTCATTTAACTCAGTAAACGCATTGCCAAACTCGCGACCGACAATAAAGAGTTCAAACCGATCAGTAAACCGCTCATCTTCGGGATTTTTCTTAGCCAAAGGCGAAATGTCAACAGGATGACCATAGATAAATGTTGGCTGAATCAAAGTTGCCTCAACATATTTTTCAAAAAATTCATTGACAATGTGCCCCCAACGGAAATGTGGTGCAACATGAATCTCATGCTCAGTAGCGACCTTAACCGCTGTATCAAAGTCACTAATCTCAAAGAAATTGACACCTGTTTTTTCCTTAATGGCATCAACCATGTGAATGCGTTTGAAAGAATCAGCGAGATTGATTTGCGCCTCCTCATACTCGACAAGCGCTTTACCAACCGCAGCTTTTGCCACATGCTGAATCAAGCCCTCAGTCAAGTCCATGACGTCCTTGTAGTCGGTATAAGCAGTGTAAACCTCAAGCATGGTAAACTCGGGATTGTGTGTCGTATCCATCCCTTCGTTGCGGAAAACCCGTCCAATCTCGTAAACACGCTCCATGCCCCCGACAATCAAGCGTTTGAGATGAAGTTCGAGCGCAATGCGTAAGACCATATCAATATCTTGTGCATTATGATGCGTGATAAACGGCTTAGCCGCAGCACCACCCGCCTCATTGTGCAGAACAGGTGTCTCAACTTCCAGATAATCATGACTATCAAGATAACGGCGTACCTCAGAAATGACTTTTGAACGCGTTACAAAACGCTCAAAACTCTCACGATTGGCAATTAAATCTAAATAACGTTTGCGATATTTAGTCTCAGTATCCGTCAAACCATGATACTTTTCAGGCAATGGACGCAACGCTTTCGACAAGAAAGTAAGCTTATCTGCCTTAATCGACAACTCACCCATATCCGTGCGCATGACTTCGCCTTCAACACCGTAAAAATCGCCAAGATCAGCGTGTTTGAAAATATCATAAGCCTCATCGCCCACATTATCCTTGCGAACATAAATCTGAATTTGCCCCTCGCGGTCTTGGATATGAGCAAAAGAAACCTTGCCCTTACCACGTTTGGTCATAATCCGCCCAGCAATCGTTGCACGTTCTTCGAGTTCGTGCAATTCTTCCTTGGTTTTGTCAGCGTATTTCTCGTTCAAAGTCGCTGAATTTGCCGTGCGCTCAAAACGTGTGCCAAATGGGTCAAGTCCCTGCTCGCGCAAATTTTCCATTTTCTTGCGGCGCACCAACATCTGATCGTTCAATTCAACTGTATTTTCGTCAGCCATTTTGTCTCCATTCAAAAGTTCATTGCTTTCATTTTACCATATTATAACCGATTTGGGTATCCGTATTTTGCCAGAAAATCAGCGACTTTTGCATAGTAGCCGTTCCTGTCTGTCTCGAGTGACTTGGCATGTTTAGCGCCCTTGACAAGCCACAGTTCGCGCGGTCCTTTGGTTGCTGCAAAATTTTGGTTGACCATTTCAGTCGGTACAAAATCGTCCGCAGTGCCATGGATAAACAGCACTGGCAGTTTGTTATTTTCTAACGATTTCACAGCACTTGCGCCATTTTCATCATAGGAAAAGCCCGCTCGCAGCTTGGAGATTGCCGAAACCTCGTACAAGAGCGGAAATTTCGGCAAGCCGTACATCTGCTTTGCTTGGTAGCTCAATTCGTCCCAAACCGAGGTGTAGCCACAGTCCTCGATGATCGATTTGACGTTTTTGGGCAAATGCTCACGAGTACTCAGCATTACGGTGGCTGCGCCCATAGAAAGACCAAAGTAGATGATCTCAGACTCGGCATTTGTGCTGATAAGCATATTCGTCCAAGCGATGAGATCACGTTTATCTGTTACCCCATAGCCAATCAGCGAACCGTCAGATATGCCATGCGCCCGATTATCAGGCATAAGAACATGATAACCAAGTCTATGAAATAGCATGCCATAAGCCATCATCTCTTCCTTACAGCCATTGAAACCGTGTACAATAATTGCTGTTTTATTTGTTTTCGTCTCTGCGGGGACATACCAAGCTTTCAAAGTCAGACCGTCATTTTCAATTGTCAAAGTTTTTTTATCAAGTTTAAGAAAATCCTGTTCATCCTGATAAAGTGGCGAAGATTTTGGCGTTTCAGCCTCATCAATAAAGGCTTTTTTTCCTCGAACCTGAGCGACATGGAAAAAGTAAAAACTCGCACTAACTGAGGCGAGACATAACGTTGAAAGCGTTGATAATGATAATTTGAGTAATTTTTTCATACCTTTATTATATACTCGTTTAAGCATAAAAGCCAACACTTTCGCCTATTTTTCGCCATTTTGTCGTTGATAAGGCGAAAGCGGTTTTACCGCTTAGCCGTTGGCTAGAAATGACGAATCTAGTTCAAAAGTTTCGTCGCCTTTTATACCTAAAGGCATCTCTAAAAACTCAGATTTGCCAAATTTTGTCAGCTCATAAAGTTCGCCGACAGGAAAAGATGTGCTAGATTTTTCAAATCCTATGTCAATCCTCCAGCCTTATGGCTGCGATTATTCGTCACAAGCCGTCGTCGGATTTCCTTGCAGTTAAAAAATCTATCTATCTTTGGTCAAGCAGTCTTAGAGATGCCCTTAAACGAGTATAGCAAAATTTTTAGTATTCAGCTTGTCAGAAAATCAAGCAAGGAAAGGTGTACAATACCATTTTTGCTAAAATTCAATTTATCCATCGAAATCACATATTTCGGATAATTATCATGAATCGTCTCATAAATGCCAAACGCTCTGTCAATTGTTTCAGGGCTAGTAAGCAGATAGGAAACCTGATAATAAGCCCGCTTCCCCCTTTTTTCAGCAATAAAATCAATCGCTTTTGTGCCAACTTTACCAACAGAAATTTTATAACCGCGCCGAAGAAGTTCCATGCCAACAACATTTTCTATTATTTGTTCTATTACCGAAAATAAATCTTCAACACCAAGAATCGCATTGCGTAAGCCGTGATCAGCGACATAATATTTTTCGTCAACTTTCAAAATCTTTTTACCAATCACGTCATTTCTTTTCGTTTGCCGAATCAAATGTGACGCATTTGCAGCGTTTAGATAGGACATAACTGTTTCAAGCGACACTTTTCTCCGCTCGCTTTTCATATATTTGACAATGCTATTACTTGAAAAAACACGTCCAATATTATCAAGCGCATAGTGAATAATCCGTTCCAACATATCAACATCACGAATTTTGTATCTCTTGACAATGTCTTTCAATATGACTGAATTATAAAGATCTTCAAAATATTTTTGAGCTGATTCACCATCTAATCTCAGATCATAGATAGCAGGCATACCGCCTTGAATGAGGAAATCATTCAAACTGGCATCGCTTGCCTCTTGACCTGTAATCTGCAGAACTTCCTTGTAGCCAAAAGGATAAATAACGAAAGAAATATATCTTCCAGCTAAATAAGTCGCTAGTTCACTAGATAAAAGTTCAGCATTTGAACCAGTGATATAAATATCGCAATTAAAATCAACCCGTAAAGAATTTATCACACGTTCAAAATTTGTAACTTCTTGTAATTCGTCAAAGAAAAAATAGATTTTCCCTTTTTTATTCTGAACAAAAGCATTGATATAATCGTATAAACTTGCGCTATCAGTTAGGTGCGACCATTTCAAACTTTCAAAATTCAGATAGAGGATATGGTTGCTTTTAACACCAGAATCAATTATCTCATCACGAAGTTGTTCAAGGACACAGGACTTCCCTGAACGTCTCAAACCAGTAATGACCTTTATAATGTCCTTATTGATAAAAGGACGAATCTGCTTTAGATAAATCTCACGTTTAATCATAAAAAATCTCCTTGTGTTCGATTATAATCTAATTATATCATATATTGAAATGAAAATTCGATTATAATCTAACAACTTTTGCGATTTTAAATTTGTTTCAGTTATAAATTGATTTTTCGTCCAAAATATCCGAAAATCCAAATATAGTACACTATATTTATGATAAGTACTTGCATCCTTATCATAAACATCAAAGGAGGTTATTAAGTTATGGTAAATGGAACAGAACTAAGTGTTTTTGTTAAGGCTACGCGAGATGTTGTATCACTTGTTAATGATATAAAAGGTAGATCAAAAGCTTACCAAGCAATAAATGATGGAGAGCTTCGCCTGTTACAAGATAAAATTCAACGCGAAACAATAATTGCCCATAATCAGGCAGCAATGGAAATAACGATGCGAAATCTTGAACATCTTAATAAAGTAGCGGAACAAATTGAAAGATATGGCTTTTCTGGTTCAGCAGCAGCGGCAGCCGAGATGCAACTTTTCATATTGGCTGAATCATTGGAAAAAGTTTAGAGAACTATTAGTATGTTATTTCATAGTGAGAAAAAGCAACGTGAATTAAATGATAACGAGCAAATCCCCCTTATAAATGATACTCATCATGTCAAACAGGCGAACGATGATGAGCTACTAAAAGATAAAGTGATACCGTCACAATCTGAAGAGGTACCTCTACCTGAATTTTATGTTAATAAGTCGCAACCAGATAGCACACAAGAATTAATGGGACTGATTTGGCAAGCTATTGATGTTTGGGCTAAAAAAACATAACATGAGTAACATTACAAAAGAAATGATATTTGGACAAGCTTTAGCGGCGATGAATGGAATGAATAACCTTATAAAAGCAAATAAAAAGCGCTATCGGTAATGAAATGTTAGGGTTTATAATTCTAGTTTTGCTTATTTTACTGATATACTTTGATTTTATTCCAATCAGAAAGTGGTATTATATAATCAAAGGCGAAGTGTTGGAAAAACAGGCAAGTCTTAAAATTTGGCTAATTAAATTTTGGGACGATTGGTTTTAGCTGATTTTTTTCTATCCACCTATGTGTATAAAAACTTTTGTTATCAATATTAATTTAAAACACTGTCTTAAAAACGCAGTGTTTTTTTCAATAAACGGACTCATTTCCCAAAAAATAATAAGCTTCCACTTGACAAATGTATTTTTATACACTATACTGTATATATAATCAAAAAACGAAAAAAGAGGAAAATTAGTCATGTCAAAAGAAAAAATCGTACTCGCTTATTCAGGTGGCCTTGACACATCAGTCGCAATCAAGTGGCTCGTTGACGAGGGCTATGATGTCGTTGCAGCTTGTCTGGATGTCGGCGAAGGCAAAGACCTCAACTTTATCAAAGAAAAAGCGCTGACAATTGGTGCGATTGAATCTTACGTCATCAATGCCAAGGAAGATTTCACGCATAATTATGTCGGTTATGCCATCAAAGGCAACCTCATGTATGAGCAAAAATATCCGCTCGTTTCAGCGCTCTCTCGTCCGCTCATTTCCAAAGCCTTGGTTGATGTGGCGCGCGAGACGGGTGCGGCGGGTATCGCCCACGGTTGTACGGGCAAAGGTAACGACCAAGTGCGTTTTGAGGTGGCGATTCATGCCCTTGCGCCCGACCTCAAAGTGCTTGCGCCCGTGCGTGAGTGGAAATGGTCACGTGAGGCTGAAATCGAGTATGCTAAAGACAACGGTATCCCTGTACCAGCAGACCTCGATAACCCGTATTCGATTGATATGAACCTCTGGGGGCGTGCGATTGAGGCAGGTATCCTTGAAAATCCGTGGAATGAATGTCCCGAAGAGGCTTTCTTTATGACAACGTCTATTGAAAATGCACCAGACCAAGCTGATTTTATCGAATTAACTTTTGAAAAAGGGATTCCCACAGCGCTCAACGGACAAAAATTGCCACTTTATCAACTCATCAACGATGTCAATGTGATTGCGGGCAAACACGGCATTGGCAGAATTGACCACGTCGAAAATCGACTCGTCGGTATTAAATCGCGGGAAATCTACGAGTGTCCAGGTGCAACCGTTATTCTCAAA
Source organism: Pseudolactococcus hodotermopsidis (assembly GCF_011170085.1). Taxonomy (GTDB): domain Bacteria; phylum Bacillota; class Bacilli; order Lactobacillales; family Streptococcaceae; genus Pseudolactococcus; species Pseudolactococcus hodotermopsidis. The sequence continues at coordinate 15,693 of NZ_BLLI01000041.1, forward strand.
GCGCACAAAGATATTGAAGATATTACTTTCGTGCGTGAAGTCTCGCATTTCAAACCCGTTATCGAAAATGAACTTTCAAACACGATTTACAACGGTTTGTGGTTTAACCCCGCAACTGATGCCTTGAAAGCCTACATTGACAGTACACAAGAAGTCGTCAACGGCACAGTCAAAGTCAAACTTTACAAAGGCAATGCGATTTGTATCGGACGGCAATCGCCAAATTCACTTTACGATGAAAACTTGGCAACTTATACAGCAGCAGACGAGTTTGACCAAGACGCAGCAGTCGGTTTCATCAAACTATGGGGACTGCCCTCACAAGTCAATGCACAAGTTTGGGATAAGTTGAAAGATTAAAAAATAAACCAAGTCAGAGAACTGGATTTGAGGTAAGACAATAGGTTAAGTAATTTCAGAGAGTTACAAGACGCAAAATGAGCGCAATAAGCGCCTTTTTTGTTATTTTGTTATAATCAAACAAAGACATTTAAAAATTAAAAGGAAAAATAATCATGGCAAAATTATGGGGCGGTCGCTTTGAAGCGGGACTAGACGAGAAAACAGAAAAATTCGGTGCATCAATTGCATTTGATCAAAAAATGGCGCGCCAAGACTTAAAAGGCAGTCTGGCACATGTCACTATGCTTGCAACGACAGGCATTTTAAGCAAGGAAGAGGCCGAGCAAATCAAAGCAGGTATCAAAAAAGTCGAAGAAAAATACGAAAACGGTGAAATCGACTTTAAAATCGAAAACGAAGACATTCACATGAATATGGAAACCTATCTGCACGCTGAAATTGGTGCAGTCGCAGGCAAACTCCACACCGCACGTTCGCGAAATGACCAAGTTGCAACGGATATGCACCTGTGGCTCAAAGAGACACTAGATGATACGCTAGATAAACTCCATAATCTGCGTCAAGTCATTGTTAATCTCGCAACTGAACACGTTGAGACGATTATGCCAGGTTACACGCACCTGCAGCACGCTCAGCCGATTTCTTTCGGTCATCATCTCATGGCGTATTACAGCATGCTGACCCGAGATTTTGAGCGTTTTGATTTCAATATCAAGCATGCTGATATTTCACCACTCGGTGCAGCGGCGCTTGCGGGGACAACTTTCCCTATTGATCGCAAGGAGACTGCGGCGCTGATGGGTTTTGGCGATGTTTATGTCAATTCCATGGATGCGGTCAGCGACCGTGATTTTATCCTTGAATTTTTGAGTAATGCCAGCATCCTCATGATGCACCTCTCGCGTTTTTGCGAGGAAATCATTCTTTGGTGTAGCAATGAGTACAAATTTGTGACCTTATCAGATGCTTTTTCGACGGGTTCATCCATTATGCCACAGAAGAAAAATCCCGATATGGCTGAACTGATTCGTGGCAAATCGGGTCGGGTGTATGGCAATCTCTTTGGTTTATTGACGGTCATGAAATCTCTCCCATTGGCTTATAATAAAGACTTGCAAGAGGATAAGGAGGGCATGTTTGACACGGCAGAGACGATTTTGACAAGCCTTGACATCATGGCGGGCATGCTCTCGACCCTATCGGTCAATGAATCGGTCATGGCTGAATCAACTGAGAAAGATTTCTCAAATGCGACAGAACTTGCCGATTATTTGGCAGCTAAAGGCTTACCATTTCGTAAAGCCCATGAAATTGTTGGACAAATGGTATTAGAATGTACAAAAAACAGCTGTTACTTGCAAGACGTGCCACTCGAACGCTACCAAGAAGTTTCGCCCCTCATTGAAAATGACATCTATGAAACCTTGAAATCACGTACAGCGGTCGAGAGACGGAATTCTTTTGGTGGCACAGGTTTTGAGCAAGTCAAGATGCAAATCAGCCTAGCACAAGAAGCGTTAAAATAAATATATATAGATAAAAGTTGCTATTTATTTGCATAAAATTTTAACTCATGCTAAAATAATTCTATAAGATTAGTTAGGGATGAGCCTATCGAATTGGAATAAGGGAGTGTAAATAAATAACTTATCAGTCAAATGATTAACTTTATTTATATTTCTATTTTATTAGGGAGATAAGTGAACTTGTCCCCCATACGGAGTAGAATGAGGGCGCTATTTTATGAAAAAGAAACTGATACTATTGATAACGATGGCATCGCTTGTTGCGATTGCAATCGCTGTCTTTGTCGTGAACTCGTATGAAACTAAGAAAAATGCGATAAAATCTGATTACGGTAATATACAAGTCACAATCAAATATGTTGACCAAATTTCCAAAAAGACGATTAAAGAAGAAAAAAAAGAGTTTGTTTCAGACGGTAAAACAGTTTATGTTGACGAAGTTCAGCAGCCAGGTTATATTGATGAAGATCCTGATGTTGGTAAGATTGCCAAAAATAAAGGAACAATCATCTTTTATCAAACGAAAGCGATTAAAGTCACTTTTGAAATGGTTGATGCTTCAGGCAAAAATCTCCAAACAAAGGTTGCAACTGGTGCGCAAAATAGCTCTCAGACTTTCAATGCACCTGCGACAATCGGCAATAATGTTTTAGACGGTAATGGCAAACAAACGGTAAAATTTGATAAAGATAAGACAATCACAATCAAATACAAAGCAAAACCCCAGTCATCTAAACCAGCAGCCTCAAGTGAGTCGCAAGCAAAGTCAGACTCACAAGCAGCACAATCATCTGATACTGCATCGGATACGTCAGAAAATACGGTTGAACCACCAGCACCTGATGCGACTGTCGTTACCCAACAACAAATGCAACAAGAAGCTGATAATGCGGCGCAAGCACAAGCGCAGGCGCAAGCCAGTGGTTACGATCTTGATATTACCGCACCAAACTTAAGTTACGTTCCCGCAACAGGTTACGGGATGTGGATGCCAAACTATGTTGTGGCGCACAATCCAGGCTCAGGTGCTGCTTTCCTCAATCTTCACGTTGGTAGTCGCGCTAAAATTAACGGTTCGGACTACACTGTGTCTGAAATTTATCTCATTTGGGGACCGCCCGAAACCTATCCTGGTAGTACAGATGCCAAGCGTTACAAGGATGTAAATACAGGTGCGGATCGTTCAGCCTTAATATTTGACGGACGAATGACTTTACAAACCTGTGCAGATGGTGGTTACAGTCAAGTTTGGATTTACAAACTTGCGCCAGCTTAAAATTAAATGTGCCTTATCTGAAAAGAAAAGGTGCATTTTTTGTCTATTTATGGTAAAATTAATTAGATAAATTATCGTGGGAGGGTATGTTTTGGCTATCAAAAAAGCTTTGAGAATTAAAAAAACAACAGATTTTGATAAGATTTTTTCAGCTAAAAACTCGACTGCCAATAAAAAATTTGTTGTCTATCAAAAACCGTCAGAAACGGCTCACTTTCGGGTGGCGATTTCTGTGAGTAAGAAACTCGGCAATGCTGTTGTACGCAATCGAGTCAAACGACTTGTCAGACATGCGTTGATGACTCTCTCGCAAAATTTGTCAACGACCGATTTTGTGATTATTTGTCGAAAAGGCGTTGAAACACTGACATTTGATGAAGTTCAAAAAAATTTAACCCATGTTTTGAAACTATCAAAAATTTATAAAAAGGATAATTCGTGAAAAAAAAATTAAAATTATCGGCTTTAGCTAGCCTTGCGATACTTGTTTTGACAGGCTGTGGTCGCACAGACATCACGTCGCATACAAAAGGAATTTGGGAACAATTTGTTTATGGCTTTGCCCAAATTATTCGTTTTCTATCATTTGGTGGTTTAGTCGGACTTGGCATTATTTTATTTACCATTCTCATCAAAACTGTTTTGCTACCGCTCATGCACTTCCAAATGAAATCAACACGCAAGATGCAAGAAGTGCAACCAGAAATCAAAAAACTGCAAGCGCAATATTCTGGTAAAGACACTGAAAGTCGTCGCATTTTGACTGAAAAAACGCAGGAACTTTATGCGGAACATGGTGTCAACCAGTTTGCGGGGTGTTTACCTTTACTTGTACAAATGCCGATTCTTTGGGCTTTGTATCAAGCGATTACACGCGTTGACTTCTTACGTGACGGACATTTTCTTTGGTTTGACATTGCTGGTAAGGACCCTTACTATATTTTGCCGATTCTTGCGGCACTTTGTACTTTTGCAAGTTCGTGGCTGACGATGAAAGCCGCACCTGAAAAAAACAGCGTGACAACGGCGATGACCTACATTATGCCAGTGATGATTTTTGTCATGGGAATTAGCGTTGCAGCGGGCGTTGCGCTTTATTGGGCAGTGTCGAATGCCTACCAAGTTTTTCAAACGATGCTTTTGAACAATCCGTTCAAGCTCCAAGAAGAACGTGCCGCCAAGGCGAAAGCTGAGAAGGATAAAATCAAGGCGCGTCAAAAGGCAATGGCGAAGGCTAAAAAGAAGAAATAATCCTATCACATGGAGATGTATAAAAAGAAAAAATTAAACTAAGGAGATAGTTAAATATATGGCTATTTTTACAGGGAATACAGTTGATGAGGCCATTGAGCGCGGTTTGAAAAAATTGGGTGCGAAACGTGAAAATGTTCATATCCAAATTGACCAAAAAGATAAAAAGGGGTTTCTGGGTCTTGGTAAAAAACGAGCGCGCGTAAATATTGAGCCAATTCAAGAAGAAATTGTTCGTCGAGCTGACCGTCTAGCAACGCGTGGTCTTGATGCCGAATTTGTTTCTGATATACCAAAAACGCAGTCTGCAATGGAAGCAACTTTGGAATTATCACAAGTTGTCAAGGCTGTTAAAGCTGCTGAAAAAGCAAGTGCAGGCGAATTATCAGAAGAAGAAAAAAATACAGTTATCGAAGAAGTGAAAAATGAATTGACAGTGAAAAAGTTGGTTGAGCAAGAAGCGATTGATTTGAGCGAAACCGTCACAAGTGGCAAAAAAATTGCTTTTTCGTTGGGGCAAGCCAAAGTGGTTAAGGAAGTCTCGAAATATCTGACTTTAATCACGCAAGATATGGGGGTTCCCACAAGCATTTCGGTCAATAATGAGGGGAATTTGATAGTCTTTACTTTGCAGTCATCTCAAGACGGTTTACTGATTGGCAAACATGGCAAAATTTTGCAAAGTTTACAGACAATTGCTAAAGCCTATGCCAACAGCTTGACTGAGGAGCGTGTTGGCTTAGCAATCAATGTTGGTGATTATCATGAAAAACGTAAGATTTATGTAACGAGTTTGGCACATCATGCAGCGAAGCGTGCGCTTTCAGGTGAAACAGTTTATGTTAATGACTTGCAAAGCAATGAGCGTAAGATTGTGCATGCGATTATTGCACGTGAAGAGGGTGTTATCAGTCACTCAGAAGGTCGTGATAGTGGCAGATTTATTGTTGTCACAAAAGAAAATTAAGAATATCTGTCAAGCGAAATTGAAAATGTCCCAAAAAAGTCTAAACATGAGTTACGTTTTGCTAAAGCAAATTTGCTTTTAGATTCCATTTTTGATATGATTGAGTTATGATTTAGGCTGAATTTTCAGCTTGATATTCCAGAAGCGTCTTACCGATCCTTCTGAGATACTTTTCGAAAGATGCAAGTTTCCACGGGTGTGACTGTTGGGGAATATACTTGCGTTTTTCTTTTTTGCCTTCTTTGGGTTGATCAAATTCTTTTGAGTAAATTTCATGTGTTAGTAACATTCTTGAGCTATAAATTTTGTCCTCGATATTGATATAAATATTACCGTCAAAGGCTTCTATAATAACCACCCCCAACCCAGCAGTCCCTCAATATTTTTTAACGAGCGCAACTCCTAGCTTTTGCGCTCGTTTTTTTGCGATAGCTTATCTGTTACATCGCCAACCATTCCAACAAATCGGTAATGGATGTCAATTTGCTGAACACGTTTACTATTCCGTTCTTGACCATTAGCTGTTGGCTTGTGAATAATAATCTTATCAATCA
>NZ_BLLI01000042.1 GCF_011170085.1 Pseudolactococcus hodotermopsidis
ATAGCTACTTCCCTAACCTCTTCGCGACTTCGTCGCTCAATCGCTAAAGGAGTAGCCACTCCAACGGCTAAGCGCTCAATCGCCAAGCCACGTTGTAGATAGCTACTTCCCTAACCTCTTCGCGACTTCGTCGCTCAATCGCTAAAGGAGTAGCCACTCCAACGGCTAAGCGCTCAATCGCCAAGCCACGTTGTAGATAGCTACTTCCCTAACCTCTTCGCGACTCCGTCGCTCAATCGCTAAAGGAGTAGCCATGCTAGTCACGAAACGCGAACAGCAAATTATTAACGAAATCATCAAGTCTGAAAAGGTCAGCATTGCTGATCTTCTTGATGTTGTCGGCGTGAGTCGGCGCACACTTTATCGAGATTTGCAAAATTTACAAGATTTTTTGCCAAATTATGGTGCAAGTCTGATCAAAATTGATAATTTTTATAGTATCAAGGGCGATTTGTCGAATTTAATGGGCGCTCATGTCCTTGAAGAATTTGGGCAAACTGAGCGCCATTTTATGACGCTAGTTTTGCTGATTTTTGAGCAAGTTAAACTGACTGATTTCATGGCACGGTTTGGTATTAGTCAGCCAACGGCTACGAATGATTTGAGAATTATTGAGGAAAACCTTGAATTTACAGGCAATAGTCTTGCGCGTGAGGGAGGTTTGGAAGTGATTGCTAGTGAGTATAGCAAGCGGACGCTACTGGTTTCGTCGCTTTCTGCCAATCTCTCAACCAGCGAAATTTTTGCGCTTGATGATGAGATGATTTATAACGACAATAAAATTCTTCAGCTGTTCAATCGTGACAATATGACCAGCGTCAAAACGGCTTTTGAAAAGTCGGATTTGATGCACATCTCAGACCGCACACAAGGCGTTTTGCGTTTATTTTTCATGGTTGCTTTGGAGCGAATGGCACAAAATCAGCTGATTGAAAGCCATTATAACTTTCGACCATCGAAAAATGCCTTGGATTTTGTGACTAAAATTGTTCAAAATTTGGGCGGTAGTCGCGTGAATTTGCCCGAAATCATGTATCTTTCCAATATGGTTGATGTATTACATTTTGATAAGGGAGGGAATTTTCTGTTCAAAGAAAAATTTGACACGAGTTTTTCTTATAAGGTTCGCGAGCTGATTGAAACTGTTTCTGAGAAAAGTGGTTTGAATTTTGGGCGAGATGAGAAAATTTTTGCGCTTTTGAGTACGCATTTGCGTAGTAGTTTTACCTTGCCGCAGCTTTTTTCCGATGAGACAAATGACTTCATTTTGCAGATTGAAACGGAACATACCACACTTTTTGAAATTGTTAGCCAAGCGCTAAGGCAAATTTTTGACATCAAATTTTTTAAGCAAGAAATTGCGCTTATTGCCCTACATTTTGTGGCAACTTTGGAGCGTTCAAGTCGCGTTTTCCCGATGAATGCGCTTTTGATTACCAGTCGTGGTCGTGTTTCAATGGGGATTTTGACGCGCAATCTGCAAACGCAGTTTCCATTTATCACCAGTATTAAAATCATTCAAGTCAGTCAATTAAATGATGAGTTGCTTGAAAATTATGATATTATTTTCACAACGGAGAAAATTGTTGGCGATTTTATCAAAATTACGGCAAATCTCGCCTTGTCCAATCTTAATGAAATGACGCATCAAATTCGGCTGATTAGAAATTACCATAAACCTCGACATCAGATTGAAAATATGACTGAAAATCAGCTTGATTTTCAAGATTTCTTTGTCAAAAGTCAAGTCATTTTGCAAAATTTCAGCATTCATGAGCTTGCTAATTCGGCAAATTTTGATGAGATGATTTATGAGCTTGTTCGGCATGAAAATCTGATTGACTGGGATTTATTGGAACGTTTCAAAAGCACTTCTTTTGGTATTCCAAAGACGAATCTAGCCTTGATTCACGGCATTTCAGAGCGGGTTTTGCAACCCGAATTTAAAATTTTTGATTTGGCAAATGCTATCACGGTCAAGGGAATGGATAAAAAGGAGATGCAGTCAAATCGAATTTTATTTTTGACAGCACCGAAAACGGTTGATGAGGTGTCGAACTATATTTTGGGCAAAATTTCCAGCTCGATTATTGAAAACACGCTCTATACAACCATTTATAGTTCTGGTAATTTTCAAATTGTTTACGAATTACTCAGTAAAATTATCAGCGAAAGTTTTACAAAATATGATAAATAATACGGGTTCGCTTTAAAAATCATTCGAGCTAGTTTGTGACAAATCAGAGTGATTAACGAAAAGAAGTTGGGACAAACTAGCCGTTTAAAGTGAACCAATATAACATAAGCCTTGGCACAAAAATGTGTGTCAAGGCTTTTATTTACAGCTATTTAGAAAGCGATTACAATGAAAATATAAGAATAAATAAGAGGTGAAAAATGGAAATTCAAAAAAATTTGATTCAACTTGGACAATCATTTAAAACGAAAGAGGAGGCAATCACATTTTGTGGCGAACAGTTGGTTTCTGGGGGTTATGTGACGCCCGATTACGTGCCAGCTATGCTAGAGCGGAACAGCGAATTGTCCGTTTACATGGGGAATTTTATCGCCATTCCGCATGGGACGGATGCTGCTAAAAAAGAAGTACTCAAAACAGGGATTACCATTGTGCAAGTGCCTCGTGGCGTGAATTTTGGCGATGAAGAGGCGCCAAAAATTGCAACAGTTCTTTTTGGCATTGCGGGTGTGGGGAGTGAGCATCTTGATTTGATTCAGAAAATTTCGATTTTCTGTGCGGATGTTGACAATGTCGTCAAGCTTGCTGATGCGACAACAGCAGATGAAATCGCAGACTTGCTGAACTCAGTAGAAGTTTAAAGATTATGATACTGAAAGCGGTGCGCGTAGCGCAAACTTACGTAGAAAAATAGGAAATTGAGGCTTCTGCGCTGGCGAAGGTTCTGCAATTTATCTTTTTTCCTAGTAAGTTAGCTTGAAGTTCAACATAGAAATAAGATAGCAGAAGTGCTATTTTATTTGCCTAATAAAAGTGAAGACAATCACAAGAAAACAGATTCAAATTTGAAAGGAAACAGACATGAAAAAAGCAGTACATTTTGGCGCAGGTAATATCGGACGAGGATTTATCGGGGAAATTCTTCATAAGAATGGCTTTGAGATTATCTTTGTTGATGTCAATGAAACAGTGATTGAGGCTCTGAATGCGCGTGGTGCCTACGAAATTGAATTGGCAGAAGATGTTGCGACACGCATTTCGATTGACCATGTGTCAGGCATTAACAATGCTAAAAATCCTACGGCAGTTATTGAGGCAATTAAAACTGCAGATATTGTTACGACAGCGATTGGACCAAATATCTTGCCCTTTATCGCTGAACTCATTGCCAAAGGGATACAAGCGCGTCAAGTGGCTGACATCACTAAACCGCTTGATTTCATTGCCTGTGAGAACATGATTGGCGGGTCAGAATTTCTCAAAACCAAGGTTGCTCCTTGTCTGACTGACGAAAATCTGGCTTATGTTGACCGCTATATCGGCTTTCCCAATGCTGCAGTTGACCGTATCGTGCCTGGACAAATGCACAAAGGTCCGCTTTTCGTTGTGGTTGAGCCATTTAGCGAGTGGGTCGTGGATGAAAGTCAGCTCAAAAACGCTGCGATTCATCTTGATGGCGTGCATTATGCGCGCGACCTCGAGCCTTTCATCGAGCGCAAACTTTTCTCGGTCAACACGGGTCATGCCACTGTCGCCTACACCGGCTTTTACTACGGTTTTGCGACGATTGACACGGCTTTGGCTGATGGGCGCGTGATGACAGCGCTCATCAACACCCAAAAAGAGACGCGTGCCCTTTTACTCGCCAAATGGGACTTGTTTGACGCCGATGAACTCGTCACTTATCATGAGAAAATTCGCGACCGATTCGCCAATCCACACCTGTCAGACGAGATTAGCCGAGTTGCCCGCACACCAATCCGTAAACTCGGCTATGACGAACGTTTTATCCGCCCAATCCGCGAACTCAACGACCGCAATTTGTCCTATGACACACATCTTGCCACAACAGCGAAAATTTTCAAATACACAGATGCAACAGACCCGCAAGCAGTCGAACTCCAAAATCGTTTGGCGACTGAAAATGTGACAACGGTTATCGAATCCGTGACTGGCGTAACAGATAGTAAACTTGTTACGGCGATTAAAAAGGCTATTGACACATTGTCATAAATATCAAGAAAAATTTGCAGTCGTTTTTTGACTCCCCAAAAAATAGTTCAGATTAGAGTCATGAAACGACCGTGAGAAAAAATTTGGAAAATCCCGAACTTTTTTTGATATTGTGATATAATATACTTATATGAGCAAAATGCTCAAATTTAAAAACAAGAGGTATATCATGTCACGTAAACCCATTATTGCAGGTAACTGGAAAATGAACAAAACGGTTTCTGAAAGCGAGGCTTTCGTTGAAGCAGTTAAAAACAACATTCCGTCACGCGACCTTGTGGACACCGTTATCGCAGCGCCAGCCTTGCTTCTTGCGCCAATGAACACTTTGCGTCAAGGGACTGATTTGCAACTTTCAGCTGAAAATGCTTACTTTGAAAATGCGGGTGCTTTCACAGGCGAAACATCACCAGCAGCAGTTGCTGACCTAGGCATTGAATACATCGTTATTGGTCATTCTGAACGTCGTGAATATTTCCACGAAACAGATGAGGACATCAATAAAAAAGCTAAAGCTATTATTGCAAACGGTGTCACACCAATCATCTGTTGTGGCGAAACACTTGAAACTTATGAAGCGGGCAAAACAGCTGAATGGGTAGAAGGTCAAATCACAGCAGCCTTGAAAGAACTCACGCCTGAGCAAGTTTCTAACTTGGTTATTGCCTACGAACCAATCTGGGCAATCGGGACTGGTAAATCAGCAGATGCCAATACTGCCGATGAAACGTGTGGTGTCGTTCGCACAACTGTTGAAAAACTCTATGGTAAAGCTGTTTCTGAAGCAGTACGTATCCAATACGGTGGTTCGGTTAAACCAGAAAATATCGCAGAATACATGGCGAAAGAAAATGTTGATGGCGCTCTTGTTGGTGGCGCAGCGCTCGAAGTTGACAGTTTCCTTGCCTTGCTTGATTTTGTAAAATAAACTAAAAAAATCTTCTGTTCATGTGAATAGGAGATTTTTGATATAAAAAAACAAGCCCTTGGGCTTATTTTTCAATTATAATACTTAGGAAGGTTTTGATTGTCTTGTGTGACACTAGCAACAAGATATAGGAAAAGACAATCGCAAAAGGTACTGCAAGAAAATCAGGCATGACTGATGCGAACACGTCGCACGCCAAAACCAAGAAGATTGAAAATACGGCAATTTTTGAGAAAAAAGCGATTTCTGTGAATCTTTCAGCAATCATTTTATCGTCAACCGCTTTTTCCTCCGCAAGAAACTCACGTGTTGGAGCTTGCCAGTAGGTTAAATCTTCGTCATATTTAGGCGCTTCCATTTAGTCTAGTCTCCTTTTTCAGTACATACTAATGATACCACCGATTTGGGTGCTTGAATTTTACATTTCAGTTAAAATATGACATTTAAATGACAAAATAGAGATAATACTTAATATTTATTAGATAGTCAAATACATGATTTGTTGAAAATTTCGGTTAAAAATTAGTGAGTCATGGCAAAATTCTTGCTATAATAGTAACTATGAAGATTAATACTATCAAACTAACTGCCACGGCGGAAAGTGTCGAACAAGCGCGTGACTTGCTTAATGCAGGTGTGGACACGCTTTATATCGGCGAGGGTGAGTATGGTCTGCGCTTGCCGCATGACTTTACTTGGGACGAGATTCGTGAGATGACCGAACTTGCGCACGCAACAGGTGCGACGGTGACGGTTGCGGTCAATGCGCTGATGCACCCTGAAAAAATGGCGACAATCACAAAATATCTCGATTTTTTACAAGCAATCAAAGTCAATCACATCACAGTTGGCGATGCGGGTGTGATTTTCGTACTTGAACGTGATCATTATAAACTCCCCTATATCTATGATGCCTCGACAATGGTAACCAGTAGCCGTCAAATCAACTTCTGGGGACAACAAGGCGCAATTGGCGCTGTTTTGTCACGTGAATTACCCAAGGCAGAATTGACGAAAATGGCAGATAATCTTGTTATTTTCGGTGAGATTTTAGTTTACGGGGCAACAATTATCCACCAATCTTTGCGCCCTTTGTTAGAAAATTATTACAATTTTATCAAAACAGATGAGAAAAAATCTCGTGAGCGCAATCTTTTTTTGAGTGAGCCAAAAGATGACAAGACGCATTATTCGATTTACGAGGACAGTCATGGCACGCATATTTTTGCCAGTGATGATGTGAATATGATGACTGAACTGGCTGATTTGACTGATTTGGGCTACACGCACTGGAAACTTGACGGTATTTACACGTCTGGGGAAAATTTTGTCAAAATCGCAACCCTTTTCGTTCAAGCTAAAAAATTGCTGGAAAATGGCGAGTTTACCATTCATCACGCCCATATTTTTGACGAGGAAATTCGTCGGCTACATCCAACTGAGCGAACCTTGGGGTATGGCTTTTATGACCTTGAACCTGATGAAATCAATTGAAAAGTGTTATTTAATGACCTAGTTAAAAAGTTTTGAAGTGCGACGCATTTCTTTTCAAAATAACTTACAATCTTGAAAATTGGAGTATGATGTCTAAAAAATTAAAACGTCCTGAGGTGCTTGCGCCTGCGGGGACTTTAGAGAAGTTAAAAGTTGCCATTTCATATGGCGCAGATGCCGTTTATATCGGCGGGGATGCCTACGGTTTGCGCTCTCGGGCGGGAAATTTCAGCTTTGATGAGATGCGTGAGGGTGTGGCTTTTGCTAAATCACACGGCGCAAAAGTCTATGTTGCAGCTAACATGGTGACACACGAGGGTAATGAAATTGGTGCGGGTCAATGGTTTCGCACCTTACGAGATATTGGTATTTCAGCTGTTATCGTTAGCGATCCAGCGCTTATTGCGATTGCAGCTAGTGAGGCTAAAGGGTTGCCTATTCATCTGTCAACACAGGCGAGTGCGACTAACTACGAGACTTTGGCGTTTTGGCAAAAGCTCGGTCTTGAACGGGTGGTGCTGGCGCGTGAGGTCTCAATGGCTGAATTGGCTGAGATAAGAAAAAACACCGATGTCGAAATCGAGGCTTTCGTCCATGGTGCGATGTGCATTTCTTATAGTGGTCGCTGCGTGCTTTCAAACTATATGAGTAAGCGCGATGCCAATCGTGGCGGTTGTTCCCAGTCTTGTCGCTGGAAATATGACCTCTACGATATGCCTTTTGGCGCTGAGCGCCATAGCGTTGTGGGCGAGATTCCCGAGGCATTTTCGATGAGTGCTGTGGATATGAGCATGATTGCGCATGTGCCTGAGTTGATTGAAAATGGCGTTGATTCTTTTAAAATCGAGGGGCGTATGAAGTCGATTCACTATGTGTCGACCGTCTCAAATGTTTATAAAAAGGCGGTTGATGCTTACTTGGAAAGTAGAGAAACATTTGAGCAGATAAAGCCGGCCTTGGTTGACGAGCTTTGGAAAGTTGCCCAGCGTGAGCTTGCGACTGGTTTTTACTATGGTAAGCCGAGTGAAAATGAACAGCTTTTCGGCGCACGGCGTAAGATTCCGCAGTACAAATTTGTCGGCGAGGTGGTGTCATTTGACGAAAATACTATGACAGCAACTGTTCGGCAGCGCAACGTCATCACAACAGGCGATGAAATTGAATTTTACGGTCCGAATTTCCGACATGTTACCGCAACAGTCGAAAATCTACGCAATGAGGACGGCGAACGCATTGACCGTGCACCAAATCCCATGGAATTGCTGACCATGACTGTGCCTGAAAAAGTTGTGGTGGGGGATATGATTCGCAAAAATGGGTCAGGTTTGATTAATCTGTATGAGAAAGATGGTGTTGGAAAGACTGTGAGGGCTTGAAATGATTGAAAAAGCAATTAATCTTTTTGTCATAATAGATTTAGAAATCGAAAGAGAATGAGATAAATATGATAAATCGCAAACGATTACAAGGCAAAAAAATCGGCGTTTACTTCGGTACTTTTGCGCCCCTGCACACGGGTCATCAGCAGCAAATTTACAAAACAGCAGCGCTCAATGACGGTGTTTTGCTGATTGTTTCGGGTTATGATAATGATCGTGGGTCGCAAATCGGGCTGCATTTGAATAAGCGTTTTCGTTATCTGCGCGAGGCATTTAATGATGAACCAGAGATACAGGTCGCAAAACTTGATGAAAATGATATTCCCGAAATGCCAAACGGCTGGGATGAGTGGTCAAATCGCTTGTTTGAGCTGATTCGTGCGACGACTGTTGCGGAAAATCTCGAGATTACTTTTTACGTCGGCGAGGTGGCCTATGTGACGGAGTTGCGCCAGCGTTTTCCAAAAAATGACGGTAACACATACGCCGTTGAAATTGCAGACAGGCAAGATATTCAACTCTCAGCAACGATGATTCGGGAGCAGCCCCTAGTTTATTGGCAAGACATCAATCGCGTTTTTCGGCGCCATTTTTCAAAGGTTGTGACGGTTATGGGGTCGGCAGAAACAGGGAAATCAACTTTGGTTCGTAGACTTGCTCGCGCAATCAATGCGCCATTTTCTGAAGAATATGCACAATTTTATGAAAAAAAGTCAAATATTGATGTTGAAGAGTTGGGAGTGGCAGATTATGTGCATTTGATTAGAGGTCAGTATGATGCAAATTCGTGTGAAATCAATTCGCCCGCTAATCAAGGACTCGTTTTTCTGGACACGGATGTCCTTGTGACACGGGTTTACGCCAAACTTTATCTGAGTGAGAGGGAACAAGCGACGCTTGAACCGCTTTTTCAACAAACGATTTGTGATGAGCAGATGGATTTAATCTTGGTTGTAGCGCCCGTCACAAAGTCTGATGATAACGATTTTCATGAGTTACGTCAAGTTTTTCATGAGGAACTTATGCGCCAACTTGCCGAGTTTGGGCTTATGGATAAGGTTGTTTTGCTTGATGATACAGGCGATAAACGTGATAGTGGGGGTTATCTTAGTCGTTATCATCATGCGATTGATGCCGTTAAAGCCTATACAGGAATTGAAATAAAACGCTTAGAATATTGACATTCTAAGCGTTTTTTTGATCACTCTCATTTTCAAGTAAGGCATTTTTGACCGTTTCAGGCACAAAAGTTACTTTTTTAATCTTGCTTAGCAAGATGATACGAATTTGATTAGATTTGAGGTCTTTGACAACGACTTGTCGTTCAGTAATACTGGAAATGATGCCAGTAAAACTAGACGTTTCGCCATTTTTTTCTTTAAAATGAAGAAAAATAGCGTGATTGAAAGAATGTGCCAGTTCCAAATTTGCTAACATTTCGAGATTGATTTCATCAGAATCTTGCTTATTTTTGCTAACATCTCCAGAAAGGAAGTGCATGATTTTTTGAAATAATTTTTTCATACAAAAATTATATCATATTTTGAGCTAATTTGCCTTAAATTTCGTATAATATAGATAGAGAGGTAAAAAAATGAGCGAATTTAAATTTAAAATCGAAGAACATTTAATTGTCTTGTCAGAAAATGACAAGGGTTGGAAAAAAGAATTAACACGTGTGTCTTGGAATGATTCACCTGCTAAGTTTGATATTCGTCAATGGTCGCCTGATTACAGTAAAATGGGCAAAGGCATTACATTAACCAATGATGAATTTCAAAAGTTAGTAGATGAACTCCAAAAATAAAAATGTCGTCAGTTTTTGACGGCATTTTTAGGCTGTAAAAATCACGACAGTCATGGCGAGATAAAGGATGAGCGTGATGAAAAAAGTTGTCCGCCAGAAAAGTTTGATGAATTTTTGAGCATAAAATTCACGATAATAAAGTAAGTCAAGTAAGAGCAAAATCAGTGCCATTGCCGAAATTAAGAGCAAAAAATACGGTAAAATGCTGATATGGGTAACCAGTCGTGAAAATTTATGGAGACCGAAAATCAAGAAAAAAGTCACGATGTCGGGGACGTTAATCGGGAGATGTTTTCTGATATGGAAAAAGTTGAAGATGAAAGCGACACCGATGAAAATGATGAGAGGATAGAGCGCAATTAAAATGTTAGTTAGCATATCTCTATTTTAGCTTGTTTGGCACAAAAATACAAATTAAGATGTTGTTTTCTTGGTCGTTGCAAAATACGGCATTGTTTTCAGCGCCCGTCTACAAGCGTAGCCGACCATTGCAGCGAGTATCGCCTTGACGATGCCTGGGATAATGAAAGGCAGAAAACCAATCTTGAATGCTGCGTGAAGTAAGAGCTTGCCGACAAATACGAGTTGCACCGTACCAATCATTAGGCAGCAAAATGTGCCGATGATATTGATAAAAATCAGCCAAAACAAGCGTTTTTGTCCAGATTTAATCAGCGTGTCAAATCGAGTTAAGTGAGCAATCAGAGCGGCTTGTATGAGAAAACCAACCAAAAAGCCACCAGTCGGACCAAATAAAACACCAAAACCAGCTGCACCGCCTGCAAAAACAGGCAAGCCAACCGCACCCAAAATCAGATAAAGTAAAACGGCTAAAACGCTATCTAAGGGTTTTAGAATCGTCGCAATAATGCCAACGGCAAGGGTTTGCAAGGTCAATGGGACAAGTGGTAGCGGAATTGTAAACTGACTAGCGACAGCAAGAAAAGCGGCAGAAATCGCAATAATGGCAAGGCGTTGAATTTTGTTGTTGGTCATGGTTGTTTTCCTTTGTTTGAATTTCAAGCTAAGTTTCTGGAAGATAGCCGATTTGTCCGCATGACTTAGGCTTGTTTACGGTAAAATTTGAAAGTTTGCGTTTGTGGTTATTTGGCGCACCGCCACGGAAATTTCATGGTTTTTGAGATAATTGTAAACTAATATCGTAAATTAAGTTTACAATACTTTGGGTAATTTTGCAAGAAGAAAAACGACCCGAAAGTCGTTTACTCTGAAATATCGGCAAATGTTGCGCCAACAAAATCAGCTAAAATTTGCGGTTTAATCTGAATACTGCGGCCAATTTCCCCTGCGGAGACAATCATAAAGTCCTTGTTTAGCGCAATTTTGTCAATAAAAATCGGAAAATCATGTTTTTGTCGAATGCCGACAGGATTATTGGCACCATGGACGTAGCCAGTCGTTTTCTGCAAATCTTTGAGTGGTATCATGGTCACTTTTTTATTGCCAGAAACCTTGGCGAGCTTTTTTTCTGACAAATGGTGTGTCAAGGGGACAATACCAATCACAGGACCAGAATTACCAGTTAAAGCAAGGGTTTTATAAATATCTGATTGGTCAACACCATTAGGCAGCGCGTCTTTTAAAGCATTCAGCGCTAAAGCGTCGTGCGCAATGCCTGCCTTATCCAAAATCTGATCGACCAGCGTTTTCTTTAACTTGCCTTTTTTCACTTGTATTTCTCCTCAAGTCTGCTCATCCATAGCCCAAGCAACAGCCCAAGACCTGTGAAAATGACTGCAAGCACAAGGGTTAGAACGCTCGTTCCCGCATAACTGATACTTTCAGCAGCCTCGCCATTTGGCACGAGAATGAGAATCGTAGAGGCGCAAACAATGCCCAAAATGAAATGAAAAACGCGGGAATGATGATTTTCAAGTAAGTACGCCATGCCTTTGGCAAAAAGGAGCATGGCAAGCACGCCACCAATGGCAATTGGGAGGAAAACATTAACAAGATCAAAATTTTTGAACCCAGCCAACATTGGCGAGTAAAGCCCAAGAATCAAGAGCAGATTTGACGGCGAGAGTCCAGGCACAAGCACACCCAAGGCAATCAAAGCACCTGCCAAGATGAAAGTTGCAAAATTCGCAGGTAAAGTCCCGAAAATATAAGGCATGGTATACAAAATAATCAAACTCACGACAAAAGTCCCGCAAAGCCAAACAATATCTAGCTTATCACGTTTTGTCTGCGCCTCAGATTCTGCCCAAAGTGCAGGCAAAGTCCCGATAATTGCGCCCGCAAAGCCCCAAAGGACAATCACTTGATAGTGTTCAAGCAAAAATTCCAACGGTCGAGACAAGAGACCAATCCCTAAAATTCCGCCAATCCCGACAGGCAAGAAATAGAGGAAATTTTCCTTGAAATCTTTGCGAATGTGTGCCAAAAACGCCAGCATTCGCTCGTAAATGCCGAGAATTGCAGCGAGAACGCCACCCGAAACGCCGGGCAAAATGAAACCAAGCGCAATGACAACGCCCTTGATAAGTCTGATAAACCATGACATATGTTAAAAACCACCTTTTTTAATTTGTTGTGTCTAACCCATTATATCAAAAAAATATAAAATAAAGCATTTTTGATAAATGAAATCAATTGAATTTATTGCTAAATTAGGTTATCATAAAAGTAGTAAAAAAAAGGAGAAGATGATGAAAATCGGTATTATTGGTATGGGGCATGTTGGCTCAACTTTAGCTTACACGTTGTGTCTACAAGGAATGGCAGACGAATTAGTTTTGATTGACGCTGATACGGAAAAAGTGCAAGCAGAATTTTTGGAGCTGTCAGATACCTTGCAAAACTTGCCAAATCAAGTGATTTTGACGAAAAATGATTATGCAGCACTTGAGGATGCCGCAATCGTCATTTTTTGTGCGGGCGATATTACCGTTTTAGAAAATGCAACAGATCGACTGGCAGAGCTACATGTGACCTCGAAAATTGTCGAAAATGTTGCACCAAAACTTGTCAAATCAGGTTTTTCAGGAGTGATTATCTCAGTTACCAATCCTTGTGATGTGATTGCCTTGTACCTTGCGAATTTGACAGGGTTTGACAAGAAAAAGATTATTGGCAGTGGGACGTTGATTGATACAAATCGCTTGAAAAATCAGGCTGAGCGTGAGAATGTTATGGTTATTGGCGAGCATGGCGAAAGTCAGGTGGCGCTTGGTGTGTCTGATGAGATTGCGCAAGTTGCAGCAGGAATAGGTTGGGAGATTTACTCGGTTAAGAAACATACGGCGTTTGGTATTTCGTCGAGTGTGGCGCAGATTATTCGTGTTTTACAGAGCGATTCTCGCGAGCTTTTGCCTGTGTCGGCTTATGATGAGATCGTCGCGTGCTATTATGCTTTACCAACAGAGCTTTCACTAGAAAATGGTGTTGAGCGTCGTGTGCTTCCGTTGCTTTCAGATGATGAGGGAAAACGTTTGCGCACTAGTATTATCACGATTAAGAAAAATTATCAAGCTATTTGATATAAAAAATTTTGAAGTCTGTCATAGTTTTTTGGTAAGACCAAGTTTGTGATTTTGGTGTTATACTTGGAAAGTACCATTTATTAGAGAATTATGGAGGATTTATTTATGAAAAAATTATCAAAAATTTTGACGGCGCTTGTGGCTATCTTTGCGATTGTTGCGCTTACGGCTTGTGGCGCGAAAAAAGAGGATGCTAAAGACGGGACAAAAACTTACGTTGTTGGTGTGGCGAGTGACCAACAAAAAGAAGTTTGGGAAAAAGTTGGCGAGTCGTTGAAAGCTGACAATATCAAAATCAAAGTGAAATTATTTAGCGGTTATACCGAGGAAAATCCTGCGCTTGCAGACGGTTCTCTTGATTTGAATAGTTTCCAACATGTGGCTTATCTCGAAAATTATAACAAAGAGAATAACAAAGATTTGACTTATATTGGTTTTACCTTGATTTCGCCTTTTGGTCTTTATTCTGATAAGATTAAAGAGCCAAAAGAGCTGAAAAACGGTGATACTGTTGCGATTCCAAATGATGTGACAAATGGTGGACGTGCGCTTCAAGCGCTTGCAGCACTTGACATCATTACGCTCAAAAAAGATGCGCCAGATTCGCCAACGGTTAAGGATATTGACAAGAAAAATGTTGATATTAAAATCGAAGAAATTCAAGCTGACCAACTTGTCAGTGTTTTGCCAGATGTGACGGCAGCCTTTATCAACACGAATTATGTGACTGATCAGATGCACACAACGCCGAAAGAATCAGCGATTTACATTGATACTGACCATCTTGACAAAGTGAGCGATCTTTATAAAAATGTTATTGCTGTTCGCAAAGAAGACAAGAATAAAGCTGATTTCAAAAAAATTCTCAAGGCTTATCAAACGCCTGAGATTGCTAAAATGATTGAGGCGACAAATGACTATCCTGCATGGGATGATGCAAAATAATTTTTGCAAAAAAGACTTGACTTCAGGTCTTTTTTCATATATGAGAAAATGGTAAAATGGAAATATGATAAATTTAAATGAAATTAGTGTCAAATTTACGCTAAAGAATCGCCAAGTGGTGGCGGTGGATAATGTGTCGTTACATGTTGGAAAAGGCGATATATATGGAATTGTTGGCTATTCGGGTGCGGGGAAATCAACCCTTGTGCGCGTGATTAACCTTTTGCAACATCCGACGACTGGCTCTGTTATTGTTGACGGCAAGGAGTTGGTCAAGTTGTCAAATCGTGATTTGCGCATGGAACGCAAGAAAATTGGCATGATCTTTCAACATTTCAATCTCATGGCTTCACGGACGATTGCTGATAATGTAGCTTTTCCGTTGAAAGGTTCAGGTTTGAGTAAGCAAGAAATTGAAGTGAAAGTTGATAATCTTCTCAAATTAGTTGGTATTTTGGAGAAAAAAGATAATTATCCTAGTCAGCTTTCAGGCGGGCAAAAGCAACGTGTTGCTATTGCGCGAGCGCTTGCCAATGACCCGAAAATCTTGCTTTGTGATGAGGCAACAAGTGCGCTTGACCCGAAAACAACCTTGTCAATTTTGGAATTGCTCAAAGAAGTCAACGAAAAGCTTGGTATTACAATCGTTATCATCACGCATGAAATGCAAGTTGTCAAGGAAATCTGTAATAAAGTTGCGGTTATGGAAAATGGTCGTGTCATTGAACATGGCAATGTGATTCGCATTTTTGATCAACCAAAAGCGCCATTGACCAAAGATTTTATCAGAACGGCGACCCATGTTGAGCAAGCTGAAAAGAAATTACTGGCTCATACTGTTCAAACTGTTTATGAACTCAAATTTTCAAATGCGCAAGCATCAGTTATCATCGAACTTTACAAACGTTTTGGTGTGACCGCAAACATTCTTTATGGTAATATTGAGTTTTTACAAGATGTACCGATTGGCACTTTACTTGTGACGTTTGAGGGCGATTTTACTTTGTCAGAAATCATGGCTTATCTGACATCGCAAGATGTACGTATCGCTGAAGTTAAACGCACAGCACAGACGGAGGTGTCAGCATGATAGACAAATTTTTCCCAAATGCGATTGACTTATGGCCAGATTTTTGGCAAGCGACCCTTGAAACCTTACAAATGACTTTTGTTACAGGTGTTATTGCTGGTGTTTTGGGTATGATTTTGGGTGTGATTTTGCTGATTACAGACGTTGAAGGTTTGACGCCCAACCGTATTATTTATAGCATTTTGGACAAAATCGTGAATATCGGGCGTTCGATTCCTTTTATTATCTTGCTTGCAGTTATCATGCCAGTAACTCGCGCTATTGTTGGAACTTCTGTTGGAACAGCTGCTGTGACCGTACCTTTGGTTTTGGGGACGATTCCCTTTTTTGCGCGTCAGATTCAAAACGCACTCCTTGAGGTTGATTCTGGTGTCATCGAGGCGGCGCGCGCCATGGGTGTCGGCAATCTCGGCATTATCTACCGCGTTTACCTCAAAGAAGGGCTGGTGTCGATTATTCGTGCCTCTAGCTTTACGATAATCAATCTGATTGGCTTAACAGCAATGGCTGGAACTGTTGGGGGCGGAGGCCTAGGCGCTATGGCTTTGCAACAAGGTTACCAACGCGGCCGTGGCGATGTGACTTTTTTATCGCTCATTTTTGTCCTTGTCATTGTTTTTGTCACACAAATTCTAGGCAATCTTGGTGTCAAGGTAGCTTCCAAAGGTCGAAAATTATAATTTTTCAAATTTCTTGTGAAAATCTCAATTTTGTATTACAATGGAGATAGACTTGATTAACTGAAAGAGGATAACGTAACTTTTGAGCTAGAAGCGAAATGGCGAATTTAGCTAGAAGTGTTATTCTTTTTTGGTTAATTATATGATATGAACAAAGATAAAAAGTAGGCAGACAATGGAAAATAATATCAAAAAATTACGCAAGGCGATGAAATTTTCTCAGGAAGATTTGGCACGCTTGACCCATTCGACTCGTCAGTCAATCAATGCAGTGGAAAATAACAAATATGATCCGTCGCTTGATTTGGCATTTAAAATTGCCAAAGCTCTAAATGTTGAGGTTGATGACATTTTCATCAAAAAAACGAAAACGGACGAGGAAAACTATGTGCTTTGGTGTGAAAAATATAGTTGTGAATTGTGGAAAACGGCTAAGGAGAAAGGTCCTAGCGTTTGAGGGCAACTTCCGATATTTGCGAGTATGTGGAAAAATTTCCTGCAGCAACACTTTATTTTAAAGCCGATTGGGCGGTAACTCAGCTTTTACTTGATGGTAAGATGTTTGGTATGATTGGCGAAGATAATCGCGGGACAAAACTTTTGACTATTAAGCTCAAACCTGAAAATGGCGAACTTTTGCGTGAACAATATTCGGATATTGTGTCGGGCTATTATATGAATAAAACGCACTGGAACTCAATTGATTTGAGTGGTTGTGTCCCAGATGACGTGATAAAAGCCATGATAAAAGAATCTTATCAGCTAATTTTGGCTAGCTTGACTAAGAAAAGACAGAAAGAAATATCGGACAATCAAGTCTAAAAAATCAGATTTTCTCATTTTTTCAGCTCGAAAAGTTTGCTGAAATAGGATTGGAGATGCCAGACACTTTTTACTGGAGTAAGCTAAAATGAACATTAAGCAACTAAGATATATTGTCGCAATCGCAAATACTGGCACATTTCGGGAGGCGAGTGAACAGCTCTATGTCAGTCAGCCGTCAATGTCAATTGCGGTCAAAGATTTGGAAACTGAACTCGGGTTTAAGATTTTTGATCGTCTTAATACAGGGGTCAATTTGACGATTGCGGGCGAGCGTTTTTATGAGCAAGCCCAAAGCGTTCTGCGCAATTTTGACACGTTTGAGGCTAAATATATGTCGCCTGCGACCACGCAACGTAGTTTTTCAGTTGCTAGTCAGCATTATGATTTTCTTGCGCCTGTTGCTGTGGAATTTTCTGAGAAAAATCCCGATATTAAAAATATCAGACTTTTTGAATCAACGACTTATAATATTTTGACTGAAGTTTCTGATGGTGTGTCGGATGTTGGTATTGCTTATCTCAACAACCATAACCGCCTTGGTATTACACGGATGTTGGATAAACTTGACCTTGATTTTGATGAACTTTTGACTTTCAAAACGCATATTTATTTGCGCCAAGATCATCCTTTGGCGACTAAAGAGTTTGTGACCAACGAGGACTTACGCCATTTGAGCCGAACGCGTTTCACACAAGAAAATGAACAATTTCTCTATTATTCAGAAGATTTGGTGGAAACATTTGAAAATACACGGATATATAATGTGACAGACCGTGCCTCCTTAAATGGTATTCTCGAGAGAACGGATGCCTATGCGACTGGCTCTGGTTTTATTGATAAGGAAAGTGTGCATAATATTACCGTTGTGCCACTCGAAGACGGCAATATCAATTCACTGATATTTATCAAGAAAAAAGGACAAGCCTTATCTGAAATTGCGAAATCTTATAAGCGCAGTCTTGAAAATTACTTCGAGCAAAATAAGTTTTAAAAGATAGTGGCAAATTTCACGAATTTATAGTAAAATGAAGTGGTAAATAATTTTTAGAGGAGAACTAAAAACAATGGTAAAATTAGTATTCGCACGCCATGGCTTGTCTGAATGGAACGAAAAAAACCTTTTCACTGGTTGGGCTGACGTTGACTTGGCTGAACAAGGTGTTGCTGAGGCAAAAAAAGCTGGCGAATTGATTAAAGCTGCTGGTATTGAGTTTGATATTGCCTATACATCAGTACTCAAGCGCGCAATCAAAACGACTAACTATGTGCTTGAATATTCTGATCAACTTTGGGTACCAGTTGAAAAATCTTGGCGCTTGAACGAACGTCATTATGGTGCTTTGACGGGTCTTAACAAGGCTGATGCGGCGGTGCAATATGGTGACGAGCAAGTTTTGATTTGGCGTCGTTCTTACAATATCAGCCCTGATGCGATGGATCATGATGCTAAATATTCTGCTCATGGCGATCGTCGTTACGCACATCTTGAAGATTCAATCGTGCCAGATGCGGAAAATCTTGAATTGACCCTTGAGCGTGCCTTGCCTTTTTGGGAAGATCAAATTGCACCAGCGCTTAAAGACGGTAAAAACGTTTTTGTCGGTGCGCATGGCAACTCAATCCGCGCACTTGTGAAGCACATCAATAAAATGTCAGCGGATGAAATCTTGAAATTTGAAATTCCAAATTTCCCACCATTGGTGTTTGAATTTGACGAAAATCTGAACAAAACAGCGCAATATTATTTGGAAGATAAATAAGAAACTGTAAGATGAATGAAAACTGTCAGAGTTGGCAGTTTTTTTGTCAAAAAAGTCAGAAAAATCTTTTTATCTATCACTATTTATGTTATAATAATGTTGCTTTAATAAAATAAAGTAGATAAGCGATATAAAAGTGAGATAGAAAATTGACAGAAAAAACAAAGTCTAGTAGAAAAAATGAGCCTCCTTTGAAAAGTAAAAAAATCAGTACAATTATTTTGATTACTGGACTGTTTGTGATGTTATCAACGATTATTTTTATGATTGTTGGACAGCCTAAAAATATGCAAGAGCCTGTTAGAAAAGCTGTTGTGAGTGTCAGTCGGATTGTTTCATCAGAAAGCTCAACGCCTTCTGAATCTTCAACTTCTTCCCAATTAGTAGAGCAGATTCCCATGAGTGAAGAGCTGATTGATCATGATGAAAATTTGGATCACATTGGCAAAATTTTGGTTGAAAAAGTTGGTTTGTCTTTGCCGATTGTTAAAGGTCGTGGCATTGAGGATGGGACTGGTTTTGATAAGGCGATTTATGCTTGTACCAACAAAACAACGCAAGTTTTGGGAGAAAATAATTATGTTTTGTCGGCGCACAGTAATTATGACTCAGCGACTGACTATTTTAGTCCGCTTTTGCTGTATGAAAATGGTGATTTTGATTTGACACAGCCGATTGATTTAGCGTATTTAAAGTTAAAAATTGGTGATGAGATTAAAGTTGAACAGTATGCGGATAAGATGACTTATACTTTTAAAATTTCTGAACTGCTTATTGATGATGGGGAGGGTAATTTTCTCGAAACTTATAATGCCATGTCTGATATTGGAAAACCACAAGTTACTTTATATACTTGTTCAGATGTTGTTGGTAACAATCGCTTGGTCATTCAAGCTGATTTTGTTGGAAAAGAGAAATCTTAGGATAGCCTGTTTTTGGTTTAGCTGCCATGTGATTCTAAATTTTATGGTTTAAAAAATTTATACTAAAATTGCTAAAAATATTCTACTGTCAAGCGAAATTGAAAATGTCCCCAAAAAAGTCTAAACATGAGTTACGTTTTGCTAAAGCAAAATTTGCTTTTAGATTCCATTTTTGATATTATTTAGTTATGATTTAGGCTGAATTTTCAGCTTGATATTCCAGAAGCGTCTTACCGATTCTTCTGAGATATTTTTCGAAAGATGCAAGTTTCCACGGGTGGGACTGTTGGGGAATATACTTGCGTTTTTCTTTTTTGCCTTCTTTGGGTTGATCAAATTCTTTTGAGTAAATTTCATGTGTTAGTAACTTTCTTGAGCTATAAATTTTGTCCTCGATATTGATATAAA
>NZ_BLLI01000043.1 GCF_011170085.1 Pseudolactococcus hodotermopsidis
CTCACATTTTCTAATTGATACCTACAGAAAAACGATGGCAGAGAAAAGGAAATGGGACAGTTTGGACTACATCCCTATTTCAAATGACTTTGAATTGACCGACAAGACTCAAACTATTGAAGAAAATATTATATACAACGCGCTTTATAGGGACATCAAGAACTTTTTAACTGCAGAAGAAATGAGAACTTTCAATGCTTTAAAAAATGGAGAAAAAGTAGATAGGAACAAGAAGTTTAGATTGAAGCAAAAAATTATTAAATATATTGACTTGTATTGGTAAAAAAATCACCAGTTACTCACTGGCAATTTTCGGCTTACACAAGTAGATTATACAGACTTTCTTGTCCTTTTAAATCAATAAATTTGCTATCAAATTCTGCTAGACGTTCAATCAGTTGTGGATAATCGTGTTTATTTGACAGGAGAATACCTATCAAAACTGGTCCTGTTCCTTTGTTGGCACGTTTGATGTATTCAAATCTTGTGATGTCATCTTGGGGGCTGATAATTTCATTGACAAATTCTCGAAGGGCACCCGGACGTTGCGGGAAATTGACGACGAAATAGTGCTTGAGACCTTCGTATATCAGACTTTTTTCTTCAATTTCTTGCATGCGATTGATGTCATTATTGCCACCTGAAATGACACAAACGATATTTTTTCCTTTAATGTCATTTTTGATAAGTTTTAATGCGGCAACGCTGGCTGCACCTGCTGGCTCTGCTACGATCCCTTGTTTGGAGTAGAGATCTAAAATTGTACTCGAAA
The DNA here is from genome assembly GCF_011170085.1 of Pseudolactococcus hodotermopsidis. Lineage (GTDB taxonomy): Bacteria > Bacillota > Bacilli > Lactobacillales > Streptococcaceae > Pseudolactococcus > Pseudolactococcus hodotermopsidis. Next base: position 773 of record NZ_BLLI01000043.1, read on the forward strand.
TCAGACCTTCATCCGTATTGACAAGTTTAGCAACATTATCCTTAGCAATTTGATAAGTCAACTGACCAACTTTTTGAACGGCGATACCGTCTGCAAATTTGTCAACAGTTTCAAGTTTAATTGGTGCGCCATTGTCAAAAGCCGCCTGCATGGAGCGGGCGCCTGTTGCCTCAACGCCGATAATCTCGGTATCAGGGCTCGCATGCTTGCTATAAAGTGAGACACCTGAAACAAGACCGCCACCGCCAACCGCAACTAAAATTTTATCAATTTTGATATTTTTGCTTGTTGCTTCATCGAAAATCTCAACTGCGACTGTCCCTTGACCAGCAATCACATCTGGATTGTCAAAAGGATCAATGAATGTTTTGTTTTCACGTTTGGCAAAATTCATCGCCGCTGTGGCTGATTCGTCAAAAGTATCGCCAACCAAGGCAATTTCAGCATAATTACCACCAAAAAATTTGACTTGTGTGATTTTTTGCTGTGGCGTTGTCGTTGGCATGAAAATTGTTGCAGGAATTTGCAATTCATTGCAAGTATAGGCGACACCTTGGGCATGGTTACCCGCACTTGCACAGACAACACCGCAGATTAGTTTTTCCTGAGGCAAATTTTTTATCGCATAATATGCCCCACGCAGTTTGAATGAGCGTACTTTTTGAACATTTTCCTGTTTGAGATAGATATTTGCACCATATTTTTCGGACAAATAGCTATCACGGCGCATGGGTGTTTGAATCACGACATCTTTTAAAACATCATTTGCCGTTAATATATCTTGATAAGTGACCATAAACTTCTCCGTAAAACTTAGAAAAAGCTGAGATAATCTCAGCTTTCTCACAAAAATCAGTGATTTTCTTGGGCTTAGGAATTGTAAATGAATAAGCTGTTCTTTTAGGCAAACTATAACTTGATTAACTAAAAAAGTTTATTCGTTTGACAGTTCCCAGTCAAATTAGTTATAAATCTTGAAAGCTGCATCGTCACTTGCTTGTGTGAAAGGCATCGCTTGACGCAATTCAGCACCAACTTTTTCAATCTCAAGATCTGCTGCTGCTGCACGGAAAGCTTTCATCTTAGGATTGCCAGCTTTATAATCGTCTACGAAATCTTTTGCAAATGCACCAGATTGGATGTCATTAAGGACTTTCTTCATGTTGGCTTTCACTTCAGCTGTGATGATTTGTGGTCCAGCAATATAATCGCCGTATTCAGCTGTGTTTGAGATAGATTGACGCATTTTCTTAAAGCCACCCTCGTATAAGAGGTCAACAATGAGTTTCAATTCATGAAGGACTTCAAAATATGCCAATTCTGGCGCATAACCTGCCTCTGTCAAGGTTTCAAAGCCTGCTTCGATGAGGGCTGTTGTGCCACCACAAAGAACCGCTTGCTCACCGAACAAATCTTCTTCAGTTTCTTCTTTAAATGTTGTTTCAAGCATGCCGACACGAGCACCGCCAGCTGCACGACCCCAGTCCATTGCGATGTCACGCGCATTGCCAGTCGCATCTTGGTAAACCGCAAAAAGTGCGGGTACGCCAAAACCTTCTGTATAAGTCCGACGAACCAAGTGACCTGGTCCTTTAGGCGCAAGCATGAACACGTCAACTGTTTCAGGCGCTTTAATGTAGCCAAAGTGGATGTTAAAACCATGACCAAACCCAAGTGCTGCACCGTCTTTGAGGTTAGGCGCAATCTCTTTTGTGTAAAGGTCTGCTTGAATTTCGTCTGGTGCCAAAATCATAACGATGTCAGATTTTGCAACTGCCTCAGCTACTGGATAAACGTCGAAACCGTCTTCTTTAGCGGCATCGAAAGATTTTCCCGCACGAACGCCAATAATGACGTTTTCACCAGAATCACGCAAGTTTTGGGCATGGGCATGACCTTGTGAGCCATAACCAACTACTGCGATTTGCTTACCAGCAAGTGCTGGTGTTTTAACGTCATCTTCATAATACATTGTTACTGCCATTGTTTAATATTCTCCTAAATTTTAAATGATGATTTAATTGTACGATTTTTCAGACAATTTGTCAAGAGAAAAGTTTTCCTTTTCTCAACTCTCTTTTAGTCGCGAGTAAATCCTGTGACACCTGTACGAGCAATATTCTTGATGCCATATGGCTTGACAACTCTCAAAAGCGCCTCAATTTTGTCGTACCCCCCCGTTAATTGAATGGTCACAGTTTTCGGTGCAACGTCAACAACACTAGCACGGAAAGGTTGAATCATGGCGAAAAGTTCCGCACGGATATTAGCTGGAGCTGAAACTTTGACAAGAATCACTTCTCGCTCAATGTGAGGCACATCTGTAATATCACGCACACGAAGAACATCAATCTGACGATTGAGCTGTTTAATGATTTGCTCAACTTCGTCCATATTTTCTACATCAATAATAATCGTGATCCGCGAAATGTTGGGCGAATCAGCATGACCAACAGAAATACTTTCGATATTGACTTGACGGCGTGACAAAACACCTGTAAAACGGTTTAAAACACCTGTTGAATTATTGAGTTTGGCTGTTAGCATTCTACGCATTGAATTTCACCCCCAACATTTCGTCGTTGTGCCAACCTGCTGGCACCATTGGATAGACTTGCTCTTTTTGGGAAATGCCAATCTCAATTACCATTGGCACATCTTCTGTCACAACTTTTAAGTCTTCGGCAATCGTTTTTGGATCAAGGAATTTGTCATGTTTCAGTCCGTAAGCCTCAGCTAAAAGTTGGAAATCTGGTTCCAAGTCAAAAACCGATTGACTGCGACGTTCTTCGTAAAATTTCTCTTGCCATTGGCGCACCATTCCTAGCGAATGATTATTGAAAAGGACAACTTTGATTGGAATATTATAACCATTTAAAATCGCCAATTCTTGATTGGTCATCTGAAAACCACCGTCACCAACAAAGACGATAACATTTTTATCTGGATTGGCAAGTTTCGCACCAATCGCTGCGGGAATGCCAAAACCCATGGTGCCGAGTCCACCACTCGTGACAAGTTGGCGACTATTTTTATAAGGATACCATTGCGCCGCCCACATCTGATGTTGCCCAACATCCGTGACAATAATGGCATCGCCGTCAGTCAGCTCGCCAATAAGTTTGATAACTTCTTGCGGTTTGTTGACATCAGATTCTGGCTCGTAGCTATAAGGCGCTTTTTGAGCATTTTCTTGAACTTGAGACAGCCACGATGAAAAATTGGTTTTCGGTTGTTCAACTGCAAGCAGAGCGTTCAAAGCGCGCTTGGCATCACCAACTACTGGCAAATGTGTTTTGACAATCTTGCCAATCTCAGCTGGGTCAATATCAATATGAGCAACAGTTGCATTTTTCAAAAATAATGACGGATTTGAAGCCAAACGGTCATCAAAACGGCTGCCAAAGTTAATCAAATAATCTGTTTCTGCAAGCGCCATATTGGCTGCATAAGTCCCGTGCATACCAGCCATACCCAAAAACAATGGATTTTCGACTGGCATAGCACCAAGCCCAAGTAGACTTGCAACAACTGGAACTTGATATTTTTCAGCAAATTGAACCAATTCTTCGTTGGCCTCAGCATAGTTGACACCACCACCTGCTAGAATCAGCGGACGTTTTTTCTTGGCAAGTAAATCAACAATTTTTTTTAGCTGCATCACATTTGGCTCAAAATTTGGCTGGTATGAGGGAATATTTATCGTTGTATCATTGATAAATTCAACTTCTTGGGCGGCAATGTTTTTCGGCAAGTCAATAACGACTGGTCCCGGACGACCTGTCGTTGCAATATGAACTGCCTCGGTAATCACACGCGGAATATCCTCAGTTTCGCGAATCTGATAGTTATACTTGGTAATCGGCATAGTGACACCAATAATATCCGCCTCTTGAAAAGCATCTTTTCCGATACCTGGGGTTGCAACTTGTCCAGTAAAAACGAGCATAGGTACAGAATCAGAGTTGGCATCGGCGATTCCTGTAATCGCGTTTGTTGCACCAGGACCTGAGGTCACGAGAGCGACACCGAGCTTGCCTGAGGACTTGGCATAGCCTTCAGCCTCATGGGTCGCACCTTGCTCGTGGCGCGAGAGAATGTGCTGAATGCCGTCATAGTTGAAAATAGCATCGTACAGGGGCAAAACAGCGCCACCCGGATAACCGAAAATCGTGTCAACGCCAAGTTTTTTCAGTGTATCAAGCACGAGAAGCGAGCCACTTTTGGCTGTCTCAAGTTTTATTTGTTTCAAATTTTATCTCTCCTTACTGATAGGATTTTCACATGTCAAAAATTCTGAAAATTATGAATTATGTTTAACATTTTATCACTTTTTAGGGTTTTTTTCAAGTGTTTTTGCTATAATTTAAGTAATGAAAACTTTATCAATTATTGTGCCTTGTTTCAATGAGGCTAAAACACTGAATGACTTTATTTGCGAAGTCAATCGGCTGACAGCAGATTTGCCTTTAACTAAAAAATATATCCTTGTCAATGATGGCTCAACTGACGAGACTTTAGTTGTGATGAAAAAATTATCTCAGCAATTTGACAATATTTTTTATTTGTCATTTTCCAGAAATTTTGGCAAAGAAGCTGCAATTCTTGCAGGATTGACTTTTTCTGACGGTGATTTTGTGACTTTAATGGATGCTGATTTGCAAGATCCACCTCAATTATTGCGACAAATGTATCAAAAAATAGTGTGTGAAAATTTTGATGTCGTTGGCTGTCTCAGAAATTCTCGACAAGGCGAACCGATTATTCGGACACTTTTTTCACGTTCTTTTTATTGGCTGATTAACAAACTTTCTCGAACTGAAATTCCCAGTGGTGCTCGTGATTTTCGGCTGATGACACGGCAAGTTGTTGACGAACTCCTGCGACTGTCAGAAGTTAATCGTTTCTCCAAAGGACTTTTTGCTTGGATTGGCTTTAAAACAACTTATCTAACTTATGAAAATATTGAACGCAAGGCTGGCAAAACTTCTTGGCATTTTTGGCAATTGGTTAGCTATTCGATTGATGGCATTGTCAATTTTTCAGATGCACCTTTGAATTTTGCGACTCTAACTGGCTTTGTATCGTTTATCATTTCCTTGATTCTCGCAGCTTTTTATATGATAAAAACCTTAATTTTCGGCGACCCAGTACAAGGTTTCCCGACTTTGATTGTACTGCTTCTTTTGATTGGCGGCATTCAACTTTTTTCTCTAGGCATTATCGGGAAGTATATCGGAAAAATCTTTTTGGAAACCAAACATCGCCCTGTTTATGTGATTAAAGAAAAAAATCTCGATTAATTTTTCGAGATTTTTCATATTTATTGATTATTGGCAATCATTTCCTGAATTTGTTCGGGTGTTAATAAAACTGCGCCTGTGTTTGCAGAAGTTGTTAGCGCTGTGTAACGTGCCAACCAGCCTGTTTTCACTTTTGACTCAAATTTAGGGACGTCTGCTTTGCGTGCTTCGAGTTCCTCGTCAGAAACACTGAGATTGATTGTACGATTTGGCAAATCAATGACGATTTCATCGCCGTCTTTAATTCGCCCAATCGCACCTCCAGCGGCTGCCTCAGGTGAAACATGTCCGATTGCAATACCGCGTGTTGCGCCTGAAAAACGACCATCTGTAATCAGCGCAACATCTTTTCCGAGACCACGACCAACGATTTTACTTGTCGGCTCTAGCATTTCTGGCATACCTGGTCCGCCTTTTGGTCCTTCGTAGCGAATAACGACAACATGCCCCGCCTTAACTGTACCATTATCAATCGCTGCAACTGCCTCGTCATGGCTGTTGAAACAAATTGCTTGACCTGTGAAAACCTTGACAGATGGGTCAACACCACCAACTTTGATGACCGAGCCGTCTTGAGCGATATTGCCATAAAGGACAGACAGACCGCCAGTTTTCGAGTAAGGATTCGATAACGGATGAATCACTTCCTCATTTAGAATCTTCGCATTTGCCACATTTTCCTTGAGTGTTTTACCTGTAACCGTGATGCGCTCGCCTTTAATTGCACCACAAGTGATAAGTTGGTTAATGATAGCTGAAACGCCGCCCGCCTCATGAACATCGTGCATGGAATATACAGATGACGGTGCTATTTTAGAGAGATATGGCGTTTTCTTGGCAATCTCGTTGATTGCAGCAAGGTCATACTTGATACCTGCCTCATTTGCAATCGCAAGTGTATGAAGTACCGTATTTGTCGAGCCACCCATTGCCATATCAAGCGCAAAAGCGTCATCAATCGCTTCTTTTGTGATAATATCACGCGGTTTGATTTGTTTATCAACCATAAACATCAAGTGCTTAGCTGCGGCTTTAATCAAGGCCTTACGTTCATCCGAAACAGCAAGCGCTGTCCCATTGCCAGGTAAAGCAAGTCCCAACACTTCCATGAGCGAGTTCATCGAGTTGGCGGTAAACATACCCGCACATGAGCCACATGACGGACACGCATTTTTTTCCAGATAATCAAGTTCTTCGCTGGTCATCTGACCATTTTCATAAGTGCCAACAGCCTCAAAAAGACTTGACAAAGTCGCTTGATGCCCCGCCATATCAAGCCCTGCCTTCATCGGACCACCCGAACAGAAAACGGACGGCACATTTGTCCGCAAGCTCGCCAAAATCATCCCAGGTGTAATCTTATCACAGTTAGGAATGAAGAAAGCCCCGTCAAACCAATGGGCATTGATAACCGTTTCAGCCGAATCCGCAATCAGCTCACGGCTCGGCAAACTGTAACGCATACCGATATGCCCCATGGCAATCCCATCATCCACGCCAATCGTGTTGAACTCAAAAGGAATCCCACCCGCCTCACGAATCGCCTCTTTAGCAATGTCCGCTAGTTCGCGCAAATGCACATGCCCTGGCACAATATCAATATAAGAATTACAAACGGCGATAAACGGTTTTTGCATATCACGGCTCGATTTCACTTGACCAGTCGCATATAAAAGCCCGCGAGCTGGGGCTTTATCTACACCAACTTTAATCATATCACTACGCATAAATTTTTCCTTCTTTCAAACAAATCTCTATATCTTCTATTTTATCATATTTCAAAATTTCGTCAAGAAAATTGTCTGAAAATTTCGGCAAATGTAAAAATGATTTGTCAAAATTCTAAAAATAAAGGCTAAATCATTATTTTATCGGCAATTGTAAACAAAAAACGCCAAGCGACGTTTTATAAATTTTTATTTTTCCTTACGTAAAATACCAAATAGAATACCTGAGATAAGTGAACCAACTGCCACAGCGACCAAATACATCATCGGACTAGAAGTTAGTGCAATCACGAAAATCCCACCATGTGGCGCCATTAACTTAATACCCAACGCACCAACAAGACCACCCGTGACAGCAGATCCGACAATAAATGACGGAATCGCCCGCGCTGGGTCAGCAGCACCAAAGGGAATTGCACCCTCAGTGATGAAAGAAAGCCCCATGACGATATTGGTCAAACCCGAGTTTTGTTCTTCTTTGGTAAATTTATTCTTGAACAAGAGTGTCGCTACAAAAACAGCAAGCGGTGGCACCATACCACCTGCCATAACAGCTGCCATGACAACTGAACCACCTGTGGCAACCGTTGCAGCTAGTGTCCCCGTCCCAAAAACATAGGCTGTTTTGTTAAATGGGCCACCCATATCAATCGCCATCATGCCACCAAGTAATGCGCCAAGCAAAACGGCATTCGCACCAGAAAGACTATTGAGAAAATCAGTCAAGCCATTATTGATTGCTGCCATTGGAATATTAACAAAAAGCATGAGAAAACCAGTCATCAAGACGCCAAACACGGGATAAAGCAAGATTGAGACAATACCATTTAGCGAACGTGGCACATTGGCAAAAACTTTTTTGAGAACGAGCATCACGCCACCAGCAAGGAAACCACCGACAAGCGCACCGAGAAAACCAGACGGCACACCCGCAAGCGCCAACGTTTTTTCGCCACCACTAGCAAATGGCACCTTACCAAAAGCAAGACCGCTTGAGGCAATGCTACCTGCCACGAAACCAGCGACAAGTCCTGGCTTTTCAGCGATAGAGTAGGCGATATAACCCGCAAGAATCGGCAACATGAAACCAAAAGCCGCACCACCAAGTTGTTTGAAAATGGCAGCTAGTTCATGGTAACTCCCAAGATTGCCAAGCTGATTTTTTGGCACACCTAGCGCATTGTCAATGAGGAAAGCAAGGGCAATTGCAATCCCACCACCGATAACAAATGGCAACATGCTTGACACACCACTCATCAGATGTTTGTAGAAAGCCTTACCAAGACTGAGATTTTCGTCAGATTCTACGCTCATTTCTCCTGTCGCTTTGTAGGCTTGGAGCTTACCAGAAAGCACTTCAGTTAGCAAGGTTTTAGGTTCGCGAATCCCCGCTGCGACTGGTTTTGAAATCAAAGGTTTGCCGTCAAAACGTGTCATCTCCACCGCCTTATCTGCTGCGATAATCACGCCTTTAGCGCGTTTGATGTCGTCAGCCGTCAGTTTGTTGCCAACGCCAGATGCCCCATTGGTTTCGACTTTGATGCCCACACCCATTGCCTTGGCTTCTTTTTTTAGCGCCTCCTCAGCCATGTAGGTGTGGGCAATGCCTGTCGTACAAGCCGTTACCGCAACAACAAAGTCTTGAGTCGCATTGTTTGAGATGATTTCCTCGACTACTGCTTCATTTTCAAATGCATTAAATGTCGCAAGCACTTCATCAGCCGTTGTTTTCGTGCGAAGTGAGTCCGCAAAACCATCCCGCATGAGATACTTAGACAACTCAGCAAGTGCCGCCAGATGTGTCTCGTTAGCCCCATCGGGTGCCGCAATCATAAAAAACAAATCAGCCGGCTGACCATCAAGCGACTCATAATCCAATCCGCCCTCTTTTTTAGCAAATAACACAACAGGCGCTTTGACTGCTGCATTTTTACTATGAGGCATGGCAATCCCAGCACCAAGACCAGTCGATGTCAAATTTTCACGCGCAAGAATCCCAGCTTTAAATTGGTCAAAATCTGTCACATAGCCTGTGTCAACCAATTTTTGCACCATCTCAATAATCGCACTTTCCTTGTCAATCGCTTTGAGCGAGAGAATCATGGCATTTTTTTGCAATAAATCTTGAATTTTCATATCTTTTCCTTTTTCCTATATTTCTTCAATTACCACTTGATTAGCAATTTTTTGAATAAAATCAGCCGTTGCCAAATCATCAGAAAAAGCGGTCGCTGTCCCACAAGCAACACCTTGGCGGAAAGCCTTGCGCGCATCATGCGATTTTTCAAACTCGCCAATAAAACCTGCAATCATCGAATCCCCAGCACCAACAGAATTTTTTACCATACCTTTAATCGCCCGAGCAAAATAAGTCTTGCCATCCGAAAATAAGAGCGCACCGTCACCCGCCATAGAAATCATAGCATGTTGCGCACCGTCAGCTAGCAATCTGTGTCCGTAGGGCATCAAATCCGCAATTGAATCAAAAGTTGCACCATAAATTGCGCTGAGTTCATGATTGTTAGGCTTAACAACAAGCGGTTGGTAAGCAAGCGATTTGACAAGAACATCGCCCTCAATATCAATGACAAATTCTGCACCTTGCGCCTTGATTTTTTGGATAATTTCCAAATAGAAATCTTGTCCGATACTCGCAGGTGCAGAACCAGCTAAAACGACAATATCTGATGGTAACAAAACAACAAGTTTTTCAAAAAACGCTGCACGTTCCTCAGCCGAGACTTTGGGACCAGCACCATTGATTTCACTTTCCTTGTCCGACTTGATTTTGACGTTTATGCGTGTATCAGCCGAAATTTTAACAAAATCAGTTGCGATAGCCTCGCTTTCTAATCTTTCTTTAATAAAGTTTCCCGTGAAACCTCCTAAAAATCCGAGCGCCGTTGACTGACTATCAAGCCTTGCGAGAACCCGCGAAACATTGATTCCCTTGCCGCCTGGGAATTTATCATCATGCGTCATTCGGTTGACTGCGCCGACTTTGAACTCTGGCAATCTGACCAAAAAATCAATGGACGGATTGAGTGTGACTGTGTAAATCATCAATTTCCTCCGTTATAATTTCGATGCTATCGTCAAATGCCGCAATTTTTGCGAAATAAGTTTTTCCTAGTTTTGATTTGTCAGCTAAGATAAACTTTTCCTTTGCTTGTCGTAAAACCAAGCGTTTAATCGTTGCCTCCTCATCATCTGGTGTCGTCACACCACCATTGCGGGAAATGCCGTTTGCACCGACAAAAGCTTTGTTAAAATTAAAACTCATCAGTTGCTGAACAGCAAAATTGCCAATAACCGCATCTGTTTCGGGCTTAATCGCCCCACCGATGATAATCGTTTTAATCTGCTTATCCAGCAAAATCGCCGCCGTATGGACCGAATTGGTCACAACCGTAATTTTATCAAATTTTGACAAAAATTCCGTCATCATGGCAACAGTCGTCCCCGCATCCATAAAGATAACATCACCATTAGTCAATTTACTGACAGCTTTTTGAGCAATCTGACGTTTTTCTTGCACGTTTTTGACAGATTTTTCAGCAACATTTTCCTCGTGCAACAAAGTCGTCAAACGCTCCGCACCACCGTGAACACGTTTGAGTTTGCCACTTTCATCAAGTTCTGTCAAATCTCGTCTAATCGTTGATTCACTGCTATCTAGCATTTGTGACAAGGTTTCCAAAGTGACATAGCCAGCTTGTTCTACGAGTGCTAAAATTTTTTGTTTTCTTTCATTTTTGAGCATTTCAGCCTCCACTTGTAAATGTTATAGTTTCATTATACATCATTTTCTATTATTTTCAAGCAATTTCTTTCAAAATATTTATTTTTCAATCAAAAACTATCATTTAAAAGAAACTTGGTCAACATTTTCCCCTCGCACATTTTCAATATTTTTGATATAATAGAATAGGTAAGCGGAGGTGGCGGAATGGCAGACGCGCATGCTTCAGGTGCATGTATCCGTATGGGTGTGAGGGTTCAAATCCCTTTCTCCGCATAATAAAAACACGAAAATCAGCAAATTTTCGTGTTTTTTATTATACAATCGCTAGCAACGCCAAGGCTTTTGCATGAATTTCAGTCGTATCAAAAAGCGGAATTGTCGTCTCTGTTTGCTTGACCAACATACCAATCTCGGTGCAGCCCAAAATCACACCTTGCGTCCCAACATCATACAAATCGGAAAAAATTTTCAAAAACTGTTGCTGAGACTCTGGACGAATTTCTCCCAAACATAGCTCGTCAAATATAACCGAATTAATCAACTCACGCTGTTCATTTTCAGGAATCACAACCTCAATCCCACGCGCAATCAGTCTTTCCTTGTAAAAATCCTGTTCCATTGTATACTTGTTTAACTATAAAAAGGTTACAAAGCTTTTGAACTAGATTCGTCAATTCTAGCCAACGGCTAAGCGGTAAAACCGCTAAGCCACGTTGTCCATAGCTTTTACGTAAGCCACTAAAGTAGCTACTTCAAAGCCATAGGCGACAAGGTAAAGGCGTACAGGTGTACGGTGAGACTTGTCAACGACGAAGTGGTGGTTCTAGTCGAAAGCGTAATCTTTTTATAGTTAAATGAGTATATAACGCGTGCCAGTCAGCCCAACCCCCGTCATACCTTGGGCAAGCAAGTTATCCGCGGTTGTATCAGCAATATGAACAATCGGAATCGTCACACAACTTTGAATCTCAGTCGCCACCTTGTGCATGGTATTGGTGCAAATGCCGATAAAATCAGCATCCGCACGCTCTAAACTTTGTGCCGCCTTACTCAAAATCTCAACACTTCTAGCCTCAATCTCAGCAAAATCAACGCTATACAGCACAATTTTTGCCGAATGCAGACCACCAAGCTGCGATTTTACCACTTGATTAATGATTTTATAATAATCAACGCTACTCTCCCAACTCATACCACCTAACAAACCAATTGTTTTTATATGCTACCTTTCAAAAAAAGAATTGCCAAGTCATGTTTACGACTAGCAATTCTCTTTTTAATTTCAAATTTTTATTTAGTATACTCATCAACCAAAGCAACAACTTCTTCCATTGTTGCACAAGTTGTGAGTGCTTTGTCAGCAAGTTCAGCCATTTTCACTGTGTCAAGACGTTTCATAAGTGAACGCGTTTGAAGAATTGATGTTGCGCTCATTGAAAATTCGTCAAGTCCCATACCCATAAGGAGTGGCACAGCGGTTTGGTCGCCCGCCATCTCGCCACACATACCAGCCCATTTGCCCTCAGCATGCGCTGCTTTGATAACATTGTTAATCAAGCGCAAAATTGACGGGTTATAAGGTTGGTAGAGGTAAGAAACTTGTTCGTTCATACGGTCAGCCGCCATTGTATATTGAATCAAGTCGTTTGTACCGATTGAGAAGAAGTCTACTTCTTTGGCAAATTGATCCGCAAGCATTGCTGCTGCTGGGATTTCAATCATGATACCCACTTGAATATCATCAGCAACTGCAACACCTTCAGCAAGCAAATTAGCTTTTTCTTCGTCAAAAAGTTTTTTAGCTGCACGGAATTCCGTCACAAGTGCGACCATTGGGAACATAATGCGCAGTTTACCATGAACAGACGAACGCAAAAGCGCACGGAGCTGTGTCCGGAACATGGCATCGCCACCAGCAGACAAGCTGATACGCAACGCACGGTAACCAAGGAATGGGTTCATTTCTTTTGGTAAATCGAAATAAGGGAGTTCCTTGTCGCCACCGATATCCATAGTCCGAACAACAACTGGCTTACCATTCATGCCTTCAAGCACAGCTTTATAAGCCTCATACTGTTCATCTTCAGTTGGGAAATCTTGCGAATCCATGTAAAGAAATTCAGTCCGATAAAGACCAATCGCCTCGCCACCATTGTCATTGACACCAACAACATCTTTAGGTGTACCGATATTCGCAGCTAACTCAAAATGTTTACCGTCAGCAGTCACTGTTTCAGCATCTTTGAGCAATGCCCACTCTGCTTTTTGATCCGCATAAGCCTTACCAGCAGCGATAAATTCAGCTTGCTCAGTTTCTGTTGGGTCAATAATGACTTCACCTGTGATACCATTAACAGCCAATACTTGACCGTCTGTCACAAGCGTTGTGATGTTATTTGTCCCAAGAACTGCAGGAATTTCAAGTGTCCGCGCCATAATTGCAGAGTGACTTGTCCGTCCACCGATATTTGTGATAAAGGCTTTGACAAATTTCTTGTCAAGTTGCGCTGTATCAGACGGTGTCAAGTCGTGCGCCACAACGATAACTTCTTCGTCAATGGTCGCAGGACTTGGCAATTTCTTACCAAGCAAATGTGCGAGAACACGTTTTGTCACATCTTTGATGTCCGCTGCACGCTCCTGCATGTAAGGATTGTCTTCCATGCCTTCAAAAATAGCGATAAACATATCTGTCACTTCTTTGAGGGCAGCCTCAGCATTTGTTTTCTTGGCCTTGATTGTTTCCTTGATTTGACCAATCATTTCTGGGTCAGCAAGAACCATGAGATGCGCATCAAAAACAGCTGCGGCCTCTTCACCAAGACTATCTACGGCTTTTTCACGGATAACGTTAAGCTCGCCAATGCTTGCTTCTAAAGCAACATCTAGGCGAGCCTCTTCGTTGTCAATATTGTCGACAGTAACTGTCTCAAATGACAAATCCGGTTGAACCAGCAGATAAGCTTTGGCAACTGCGACACCGCTAGATGCGGCAATACCTGTAAGCTTTTCTGTCATGATTAACCAGCCAATCCTTCTTTAGTCATTGTTTCAGTGATTGCTGCGATCGCATCGTCAGCATCAGCACCGTCAGCAGAGATAGTAACGTCAGCACCTTGACCAACACCGAGTGACATAACACCCATGATTGATTTCAAGTTGACTGATTTACCTTTGTACTCAAGGTTGATGTCAGAAGTGAATTTTGATGCAGCTTGAACAAGCAAAGTCGCAGGACGTGCGTGGATGCCTGTTTCAGCTACGATGTGAAAGTCTTTAGATGCCATGATTGGATTCTCCTTAGTTTAAAACTATTTTTATTGATTTTAGATAGACTTAACCAACTTTTAAAACCAACACAAATTATTGACAAATTAGCTCAAAATATTTGTATCGCTTTTATTAGGTTAGTTGCGTATAAAATAAAACCATTACATGATTATTCTATCACAAAATGAAAGGGTTTGCAATAATTACGTCATATTTATTTCTTAACTGTTCTATACCACTCACAAATCGTGGTAGCAGCCGTCATTTCCATGTAACGCAAGACTGTTTTTGGACTATCAATCACACTTGACTTGCGCAAACTTTTTAATGCGCTCAGACATTGGGTGGTGTAAAATTTGTAAACGTTTTAAAACTATTATAATTAATTTGGTACATTTTGTTAGAATTTAACAATAAAACAAAAATAGACTTTCTACACTTAGGAATAGAAAGTCTATTATCACAATTTAAATTATTTTATTTTTCTTTTTTACGACTAAATGACTAAAAATTGTCATACAAGTACTTCCTAAAATCAATAAACCTAAATTTTGTTTTATATTTGTATTTGGCAATTGTTTTTTTGTATCCGCAGCCAAATTTTGTGACTTCTTAGTTTTATCAATCGTTTCTGTTATTGAATCATCTTTCTTTTGATTAACAAATTTATCACTATTTTCAGAAAGTGGGGAAGTTTCTTCTTCCGCTGTTTCAGCAGAAATTATAGGCGTATCTTTTTTATAAATAACCGTGCTGACCCATTCTTTTTCTTTGTCAAATAAAGTAACTTCCTCCCCTTTCACAACTGCTTCACTTGCCGAATAACCTTCAATGGCAGGAGTTTTTTTATCAGAAAAAGTCCCTAACACTTCAGCTGACATATCAAATGTAAAATCAGATTTAGTTACTAAATCATGATAACTCACTACCAAGGCTAGGCTATCAACATCATCGGGTAAAGCTGTCGTACCGTCTTCATAAACGTAGTGAATCGTTCTTGAAACATCAGTTTTATTTTCACTTATTTGATGATTTAAAACAATATTATAATATTGAGTTTTATTGTCATCGCTATCATAGCTATCCGAAATAATCAAATTTACCTGTTTATTTTCTTCTACTTTAGGTAGAGCTTGTGAAATAAATTGCTTATCATTTGATGACGTCATCACATCAAAAATATAATAGCCCTTTGTTTCATACTTTTTCACAAGCGTTGATAAATCATAATTGATAGGTGTGTTAGATTTACCTGAACTTTCAATTCTTTCAAGTTCTATGGCTTCTTCTATATTATCACTACTCGTAAAAGCATCAAATACTCGGATAATGACTTTTTGAGCTTTAGTTGGATAGACAAGACTTATTTTCTTAGCAGGATTAAGCTTTGCATCGTAAGGAAGTTCTTGAAAAGATGAGCCATCAGAGTACTCTCCTACTATTAAAGGCTTACCTTTTACATCAACTTTTATATCGTTAGGATTGCCACTTGCGACAAATTTTGTCAAATCAGGTGACCGCCATGTTGTCGGAAGCATGTACCAGCCTTTTTTTGTATAGACTGCGACATTATAAGGATAAACATCCATTAACCCTATCATATCCTCAGTGAAAATTTTATTATAGTTATCATCCGTTACTTTTGAAATTTTAACGTCTAATGGAAAAGAGTCGGTCATAGAACCTGCTAGTTGATAAACTTTCGTTCCAAGCTCAACTTTATCACCAAGTGAAATTAATTTTGCTCCAAAATCAGTTGTGTTATCATAGGTGACGTTGGTTTTATCAGCAGAAGCTAGATAAACAATCAACTCAAAAATACCACTATCAGCGCTTGTTTCCACAGCCCGTTTATAATATTTGATTAACACGCCATTTTTTAAATGTTCTTGTGTATAACCTTTGGGAAGATTTTTCGTAGTCGTTTCAGGTTTTACAGTTAATAACAATTCGCCTTCAAACGTTGTCGTCATTAAATCATTTCCTGATATGTCAACTTCTTTTAAGAATTTGCCTTCTTCAGTAATATAACGCAAAGATTTAACTTTTTTAACTTTGGAGGTTGAATAAACAATTATCTCAAAATCTCCCCCAGCAATTTCTTGGGGTGGCTCAACAGATTCAATGACATTTCCCTCGTATAAATAACCAGATACATAACCTTTTGGCAAATTATTAACAACAATGTCAGGTTTTATAGTTGTTCCAATTACATCATCAATAGGATAATATGTACTTGTTGTTGTCAAGTCTTTTGCCGATAGAGGGATTTTTTTTAAGATTTTCCCTTGTTCAGTAACATAGCGCAAAGAACCATCAAAATATTGCGGAAGCACATCGTTATCATCCCACTCTTGTTCAAGTTTTCCGTCCATATCAGTACCTTCGTCATCCCACTCCTGTTCGAGTTTTCCGTCCATATTAGTACCTTCGTCATCCCACTCCTGTTTGAGTTTGCTTTTATGACTACTAGCCGCATCATCATCCCATTCTTGTGGAATTTCAGAATCAGAATCTAGCATAGGATGAGTATCTCTAAAATCTTTTACAGCTCTAACTAACTTAACTGTATTTACATCATTAGGCGTAATAATAGATTGAGCTTCTTGAAAATTACTCAAATTACTTGACCACATCACATCTTTATAATCTGACCACGACCATAATGCTATATCAGTGACAACTTTAGGATTTTTTATAAACTCTCCTGTGTGTTGAATACCGAGAGCATGTCCAATTTCATGTTCGGTTACGTTTGTGATTTTATTTCCAGAATATTTAGTTCCAAGGTTAAATGTATTTAATTTTATAAATCCGTAAGAGCCTCTTGAGCCCAGTATCCCTGATTCTTCATAGTAATCATTAAATACTAAATTGATTTCACTCTCTTTCGTTGTTTTAGAAGCTTCAATCAAAACCGTTTCTCCTAAAAGAGTATTCCAGTGCTTTACTGCCTCTCTGATATTGGCTGAAAATTTAGTATTTTGAATTTTAAAAACTATTTGCCCTGATTTATTAAAATTATTTGTTTGATACTTATCAGAACCAGTCAACGGGTTATGATTACTCAACCCAGCTTTCAGAATCCACTTCCAAACATTACTAACTTTAATGTGTACATAAGTATTACCATCAAGAGCTTTTCCTTCTTTATCCGCTTGGACAACAACACCATGGTATTTTTTTGCCAACAAAGATGAATTATTAGGAGATAAATCATCAGCTAGCAATTTATCATTTCTAGCATCTTGGTCAATCGCATAAAATTTATAACCAGTTCTCGTTACATTAGTATATTGTTCAGTTTTTACTATACTGTTATTTTTTACTGTAAGAGCAGTCCAAGCTGAATAAACTATTTTCCCATTTTTATCTGTAACTTTACTCCTGACACTTACAACACCTGCTTTTTTAGCCGTTATCAAGCCTGTACTTGAGACTGTCGCGATTGTACTGTCACTTATTTCCCATGTCGTAGCTGAAAGATTAGCGTTATTTGGCGTATTAGTAACCTTTGCTTGGAGTGTAGCATTCAGCAAAAGTTGATTAGTTGGTAAAGTCACTGTACTAGATTGGATAGAGATATAGGAAATTTTAAGAGCAACCCATGCTGAATAAGCTATCTTTCCTCCGACATCTGTTACTTTACTTCTAATTTTTACAGCACCTGATTTTTTAGCAGTTATCAAACCTGTATTTGAAACTGTCGCAATTGTACTGTCACTCGTTTCCCATGTCGTAGCCGAAAGATTGGCATTGCTTGGCGTATTAGCCAATTTAGCTTGAAGCGTAGCATTTGGCAAGATTTGACTAGCTGGCAAAGTTACCGCACTTGATTGAATGGCAACGTAACTAATTTTTAAACTAACCCACGGCGAGTAGACGACTTTTCCTACCACGTCTGTCACTTTACTTCTAATTTTTACAGTACCAACTTTTTTAGCTGTAATTTGACCTGTATTTGAGACTGTCGCGATAGTATTATCACTCGTTTCCCATGTCGTAGCCGAAAGATTGGCATTGCTTGGCGTATTAGCCAATTTAGCTTGAAGCGTAGCATTTGGCAAGATTTGACTAGCTGGCAAAGTTACCGCACTTGATTGAATGGCAACGTAACTAATTTTTAAACTAACCCACGGCGAGTAGACGACTTTTCCTACCACGTCTGTCACTTTACTTCTAATTTTTACAGTACCAACTTTTTTAGCTGTAATTTGACCTGTATTTGAGACTGTCGCGATAGTATTATCACTCGTTTCCCATGTCGTAGCCGAAAGATTGGCATT
>NZ_BLLI01000044.1 GCF_011170085.1 Pseudolactococcus hodotermopsidis
ACATCCGTTATAACAATCACTTCTACTTACCAATTAAAGGAGACAAGGAAATGTACTTTACTAAAAAATCTAAGGCACTTGTTATAGAAGCCTTTGACGGTAATATTTATATCAATATCGAGGACAAGATTTATAGCTCAAGAATGTTACTAACACATGAAATTTACTCAAAAGAATTTGATCAACCCAAAGAAGGCAAAAAAGAAAAACGCAAGTATATTCCCCCACAATCTCACCCGTGGAAACTTGCATCTTTCGAAAAATATCTCAGAAGGATCGGTAAGACGCTTCTGGAATATCAAGCTGAAAATTCAGCATAAATCATAACTCAATCATATCAAAAATGGAATCTAAAAGCAAATTTTGCTTTATAAATGTAACTCATGTTTAGACTTTTTTTGGGACATTTTCAATTTCGCTTGACACAGATTATTTAGCGTAATCAACCGCACGTGTTTCGCGGATAACGGTTACTTTGATATTGCCTGGATAGTCCATATCGTTTTCGATTTTTTCTTTGATGTCGTGAGCCAAAACAGTCATCTTCTCATCAGATAAGACACTTGGATTGACCATGACACGAATTTCACGACCTGCTTGCAAAGCGAAAGCACTTTCAACACCTTCAAAACTATTTGAAATTTCTTCTAAATTTTGCAGACGTTTGATGTAATTTTCAATTGATTCACGGCGTGCACCTGGACGTGCCGCAGACAAAGCATCCGCCGCTGCGACCAAAACAGAAATATTATTGGTCGGCTCAGTATCGCCATGATGACTGGCAATGGCATTGATAACAATTGGATTTTCCTTGTACTTCTTGGCAAGTTCTGTTCCGATTTCAACGTGGCTGCCTTCAATTTCATGATCAAGTGCCTTACCAATATCGTGTAGGAAACCAGCACGTTTAGCCAAAACAACATTTTCACCCATCTCACCAGCAAGATT
The DNA here is from genome assembly GCF_011170085.1 of Pseudolactococcus hodotermopsidis. Taxonomy (GTDB): domain Bacteria; phylum Bacillota; class Bacilli; order Lactobacillales; family Streptococcaceae; genus Pseudolactococcus; species Pseudolactococcus hodotermopsidis. The sequence goes on from NZ_BLLI01000044.1 coordinate 949, forward strand.
TCCTGCAAGATTTGCGACTTCAATCGAGTGATTCAGCACATTTTGTCCGTAAGATGTCCGAAAATGTAAGCGCCCCATGATTTTCATCAAGTCAGGATGTAAGGTGTGCGCGCCCACTTCAAAGGCGGCTTGCTCGCCGTACTCTCGAATCTTGCGATCTAAATCTTTGCGATTTTTATCAACCAACTCCTCAATACGCGCTGGATGAATGCGACCATCTTGGACAAGTTGCGCCAAAGTCAAGCGTGCAATTTCGCGACGAATTGGGTCAAAACCTGACAAGATAACCGCTTCTGGCGTATCATCAATAATCACGTCAATCCCTGTCAAGGCTTCAAAAGTACGGATATTGCGACCTTCACGTCCAATAATCCGACCTTTCATACTGTCATCAGGCAAAGTGACAACACTAACCGTCTGCTCACTGACAAAATCGCCCGACACTCGTTGCATAGCAAGTGTGATGATATTTTTAGCTTTTTTATCAGCTTCCAAAATGGCTTTTTCTTCGCTTGAACGAATCATTTGCGCCATTTCTTTGGAAAGTGACTCTTTGGTTTTTGACAAGACAATTTCTTGCGCTTCATCTTGGCTAAGACTTGCAATTCGTGCAAGCTCAGCCGCCTTTTGCGTTTCAATTTGCGATAATTTTTCTTCGCGCTCGTTGAGCGTATTAGTTTTGTTTGATAGATTTTCCTCTTTAGAATCTAAAGATTGCTCCTTGCGTGACAACGTATCATCCTTGCGGTCAAGGACTTCTTCGCGCTGTTTCAAGCGTTTCTCAGTTTCTTTTAACTCACTACGAGTTTCTGCAAATTCATTTTCTATCGACTCACGACGTCTTTGACTTTCTTCCTTGAGTTCCAAAATCTTTTCTTTTCTAAGATTTTCAGACTCTCGTTTCAGATTCTCGGCTTCAACTCGAATATTTTCAGCTTCGATTTTCGCCTGTTTCGTGAGGTCATTCGCCTTTGTTTCAGCATGTGCAATCAAACTCTGACTATCAGCCTGAGCACTTTTCAACTGCACATTGCGGAAATAAAAACCAACGCCTAATCCAATCAACAAGGCAAAGAAAGCAATAACTGCAATCATAATTTACCTCGTTTTCTAATAACAAAAATTCGCACATGTCAGAACTACCAACACATACGAATCCATTATAACACATTATTTACAATTTCACAAAAGGCTTCTTAAAATTTCTACTTTATCTAATTTTTCCCATGGTAATGCCACATCGGTTCTGCCAAAATGACCATAAGCTGCCGTCTGACGATAAATCGGACGTTTGAGGTCTAACATTTTGATAATACCAGCGGGTCGAAGATCAAAGTTGTCCCGAATCGCTGCTATCAAGCGGTCTTGGCTAATTTTTCCAGTACCAAAAGTATCAATGTGAATCGAAATTGGGTGCGCCACACCAATCGCATAGCTAAGCTGAATCTCGGCTTTTTCGGCGAGACCCGCAGCGACGATGTTTTTAGCGATATAGCGCGCCGCATAGCTCGCCGAGCGGTCAACCTTGGTCGCATCCTTGCCCGAAAAAGCGCCGCCACCATGGTGCGCATAGCCACCGTAAGTATCAACGATAATCTTGCGCCCAGTCAAGCCAGAGTCGCCTTGAGGTCCTCCGATAACAAAACGCCCTGTCGGATTGATGAAATATTTGGTATCAGCATCTAGCAAATTCGCTGGTATCACAGCTTTGATGACTTTTTCAATGACGTCGAAGTGAATTTGCTCGTTGGTAACTTCTGGCGCGTGCTGTGTTGAGATAACAACCGTATCAATACGTTTTGCCACATCATTTTCATCGTATTCGACCGTCACTTGACTTTTAGCATCAGGACGCAAATAAGAAATCTCGCCAGATTTGCGCAAATCAGCTAATTTTTTGACAAGTTTGTGCGACAAAGAAATAGCAAGTGGCATAAATTCGGGCGTTTCCTTGCTGGCAAAGCCAAACATCAACCCTTGATCGCCTGCACCAATCAAATCGAGCGCATCTTGCTGTGTCGTACCACGTACTTCAATCGCCTCATTGACACCTTGAGCAATATCTGGCGACTGCTCAACAATTGACGGATGAACACCAACTGTTTTATAATCAAAGCCAAAATTGGCATCAGTATAGCCGATTTCTTTGATTGTTTTTCTGACAATTTCGTCAATATTGACATAAGCTGTCGTTGAAATTTCACCAAAAACGTGAACTGAACCCGTGTAAACAGCCGTTTCAGCTGCAACATGTGCATCAGGATCTTGTGTGAGAATGGCATCCAAAATCGCATCTGAAATCTGATCAGCGATTTTATCAGGATGTCCCTCTGACACGCTTTCACTGGTAAATAAATTTTTTTCTGGCATAGTTTTCCCCTACTTCTTTCTTTTTTTCGGTTACAGGAAACGGCTTTTTCAGTTTGAAATCACCACCTTCGGAAAGTAACAGTCCTATTTTACCATTTCATGAACAATTTAGCTATCATTTCAGCTTAATTCCGTGATAAAATAGTGATATGATTGAAAAAATAGAAATTCTTGCGCAAAATTCTTGGTTGAGCGACCTTTCCTATGTTGAAAATTCTGCCTCGACACAACTTGATGCTAAAAACGATTTACAGGATAAAAAATTATTTATCGCCGATACACAAACGGCGGCACGCGGGCGTTTTGGCCGTGATTACTTTGCGGTCAAGGGAGCAGGCATTTATATGTCGTTGGCACTTAAAGCAAGAGAAATTCCTGAAAACTATACTATTTTGACAGCAGCAGCCATTGTCACAGCGATTGAGAATTTGACCACTAAAAAACCACTGATTAAGTGGGTCAATGATATTTATCTTGATGATAAAAAAATCTGTGGCATTCTCGTCGAACACCACTTAGCGAGTCATTTCAATATTATTGGTGTGGGACTGAATTTTTCTATCAGCAACTTTCCAATTGACCTTCGAGATAAGGCTGGCTCATTATTTGATGATACACCGACCATCACGCGCAGTCAGCTGATTGCTGAAATTTGGCGGGAATTTGTAAATTTACAGCAAAATCAAAATTTTCTGCCAATTTACAAATCACATTCCCTTGTACTCGGTAAAACAGTCGAATTTGAGGAAAATGGCAGAACAATTATCGGTACAGCAACTGATTTAACAGAAAATGGCGAATTAATTGTCAACTCAGACGGACTCGTCAAAGTCCTCTCTTCTGGCGAAATTTCCCTAAAAAAATGGTGCTAACGACAGCATAGACTAAAAATGCCCTATTTTTAGTCAGCTTTTCCATTGGAGCGTATCCATTGATCAGCACGATGTGCGATTCTCAATTTTCGCAACAAAAAGAGTAACCAAAAACCAGCTAAAAATAATTTACCTGACAATAAGGAATCAGCAAAAAACCAAGCGTAAAATAAAGTACCTGCGATGAACACGTAAAAATGTTGTTTAATCATAATTCTATCTTATCAGATTTCAGAAAAATTTCAACCAATATCACCTAAAATCAAATGAATTGCCCAATTTTCCTAAAAAGATTATCATGTGTTTATAGATAAGTTTACAATCGTAAACGACCATATCAAACGTGAGTTTTCCAGTCAATTTCATGTTTGGCAGGAAATACTTATGCCACACTTGGCAACTTATTTGACATTGAGCGTCGTGAATAACTTGCCTGTTTACTTATTTTTTAGAAGAAAAAACAAGTAAACTGATGCTAGAGCGAACTCTAACACCAGTTTTTATGCGTTGATTTCTGCCTCAGCCTCTTCTTTTTCATCGTCCAACCAATGCGCCAACAATTCTGCAAAATTTTCATACATAATATGTTTCGTTTTAGCAATTTCTGCACGATGAAATTCCTGATTAGCAATGAAAATTTCTGCAATTTTCGATTGATTGTGACCAAGTTGCTTGAGTTTGTAAATCATTTGTTCTTTGTTCATGTGATTCTCCTTCTGTGACTATCAAATTATACCCATTTCAATAGCTAAGCTATTTTCTTTTCCTGACTTCAAAACTAGCAACCACTCCTCTCTTTTAATGTGTAAGCGTTTTCCTTATTCCATTATAACCTATTTATTTGATTTTTGCACAAAAAAAGTCAGAAAAAGCTGACAAATTTTATTTTGTAAAATCAATTCGCTTGGCAACTTGGGTAATGACGATTGCACCAATCAATAACGAGATAAATTCGCCCAAACCGCTAGTCAACCAAGTCAACCAAAATGGCACATCAAAAAGAAACTTCAACTCAGCTGCAATTGTAAACATTGACACTGAAAAGAAAATTGAGAAATAGAGAAAAGCTCGATTCAACAAGCCACTCAAGACGTCTTTTACCATGTATTTCTTAAAAAGGTGAACACCCAGTGGCACGAAAATCAATGTTGACAAACCACCTACAATAACGTCAACAATGCCGAAAATCATATAGTTTGAAATCATACAACCAATTGTTATCGACCAAACGTACTTTTTGTTATAAAATGGTAAAAAATTAAACAGCTCCGACAACCTGAACTGAATTGCACCTGAACCTAACGGTCCTAAGGCGACGGTGATGACAATATAAAGCGCAGCCACGATAGCGACTTGCACCATATCTACGACTGTTGTTTTTTTATACATCAAAAAAGCTCCTTTATCGCATTTTGCGAGTCTAATATGCTCCGTCAAAGTAAGGAAGTACGGAGAGCTTAAAAATGAAATTAAGCAAGATTAAGTATATCAAATTTCCGCCAAAAATGATATACTTTTCTATATGAAAAAGATTTTTAATAACCAAATTTTTAAGTATCTCGTTGCAGGTATTCTTGCGACCGTCGTTTATTTCGTCATTAAGATGTTGACTTTTGCGTTGCTGCAAAATGGTGTGCTGTCTGAGCTATTAGCACAACTTACAGCGATTATTTTCGCCTTTGTGACCAATAAATTCTGGGTTTTCGAGAAAACTGAAAATTCTCTTTTAAGCGAATTTGTCAAATTCACAGTCAGTCGACTTTTTGTTATGTTTATTTCTGTTGCTGCAAATTGGTATTTTGTTGACACAAATCCTAGCCTTTTAACAGATACTTTTCATCTGTCACGCAATCAAGCAGTTTTCGTACTCAGCTTAATTTTACAAGTGCTAACAATCATACTCAACTACATTTTTTCTAAATTTTTGATTTTTACTGAAAAAATAAGGTAAATTCATGAAAATTCAAAAAGAAAACAGTTTGCTGGTCGTGATTGATATGCAAGATTTTATCTTAAAGCTTATTAAAAATGCGACACCCTATTCGACACAACAAGTGATTGATAAAAATGAAAAACTGATTGATTGTGCTGAAAAATTAGCTATTCCTGTTGCTTTTATCACTGTCACTAAGAAAATTTTACCGCAAAAATGGCAAGAAAAGATGACCAAACTTGCCATTAAAAGCGATTTAATCGCACATGAAAATGGCAACTGCTACACCAAATACAAACCTAGCGCTTATACGATTCCAGAGTTTCGAGCCTTCCTTGAAAAAAATAATATCGAAACCATTATTCTCTCAGGCATTATCACGAGTAACGGCGTACGCAATACTGCTAGAGATTTGCTTACAGCTGGGTACAAAGTCATCATTATCGTGGACGCCATGACCGACCGTTCAAAAAAAGCGCACGATAATGCAATCGCTGAACTGGAATCGCTCGGTGCAAGTAGCCGCACGGCGCATTTTCCTTTTGAGCTTGCTCAAGGGTCGAAAGAAAAAATCTGTCATCAGAATTGATAACAGATTTTTTTGTTGCTTATCTTGACCTTTAAACATTTAATTTTCTAAATTTCAGACTTCTTCTTTCTTACCATGTTTTATCGCCGCAACACCTAGGCTAGTAATTACCATACCCAGACCTAAGGCAAGGGTTTCATTAGTAGTAGCAGAATCGCTAGTATTTGGCAAAACTTTTTGCTTACTTGTATCTGTACTATTATCTGTATGATTACCTTTGTTGGTATTATCTGGATTATCAGATTTAGGTTTATCAGATTCTGGCGTGTCCGTTTCGGGTTGCTCTGGGGTTGGCGTGCTAGATTCTGGCGCTTCCGTTTCTGGTTGCTCTGGGGTTGGCGTGTCAGACTCTGGCGCTTCCGTTTCGGGTTGCTCTGGGGTTGGCGTGTCAGACTCTGGCGCTTCCGTTTCAGGTTGCTCTGGGGTTGGCGTGTCAGACTCTGGCGCTTCCGTTTCGGGTTGCTCAGGTTTTGAAGTTTCCGATTCTGGCGCTTCCGTTTCTGGTTGCTCTGGGGTTGGCGTGTCAGATTCTGGCGCTTCCGTTTCGGGTTGCTCGGGTCTAGGAGTTTCCGATTCTGGCGCTTCCGTTTCGGGTTGCTCGGGTTTTGGCGTATCCGTTTCTGGCGCTTCCGTTTCGGGTTGCTCGGGTTTTGGCGTGCTAGATTCTGGCGCTTCCGTTTCGGGTTGCTCAGATTCTGGCGTTCCTGTCTCTCCAGTTGGCACATATTCAGCTGTCACAGTAGCTTTAGGATTATCAAAATTCACGACATCATTTTCTGTCGTTAGTTTCTTGACGGTGTAACCTGTCAATTCAGGTAAATCATTTAAATCAAAGTCAATCGCACCAGTCGTACTGTCAATTTTAACCTGTAAACTATCAGAAACATAGAGATTTGGTGTCGCACCATCATATTTCGTCAAATCATCTGTCGGCACAACCTTACCTGTAACCAAGTCAACAGAGTACATTCGTAACATAGTTGCAGGCAAAGTTACCTGTTTAGGCGTTCCACCACCATTTTCAGGTACAAGATTTACCACAAAATTCACCGCTTTTGTCTCAACATCGCGCTTAGTACCATGAACCAGATGAATCGCCACATCCGTATCAGCCGCCCGACTCATCGGCAAATTGTTAGATTTGACCACATAACCCTTGGCAATATAGCTAGCAATTTCAGCCTCAACAGCCTCAGGTGTCAGCGCCTTAACCTCAAGTTTTTGCCCTGTCGTATCGTCAAGAAATGTCACAGAAAACAGTTGCTGCGTTGCTTTTACTTGAACGGTCGTCACTTGGTCAACACTGTCACGCTCATCAAACCAAATATTGATTTCATTATCATTGACATCAGCACTGTTTGCCGAAACAACTTCATAGCCATTAGGCACAATTGTTGGAAGGGTCAAATAAGTATTTGACTTACCGATTTCCGTCTGCGTTTTGACAATCTGACCATTTTCATCTACATAATTGATAACATGTTTTTGATCATGCGCCGCATAATAGAAATATTTGACCGCTGACAATTTTGCATTTTCAAGAGCAGATGAAGCCACATAATCAATATGATGACTATCTTCTGAGACAGTTGCCTTCATATCAGGCAAGTTATCAATAATCGTCCCTAAGTCAACCGTATCGCCCCAAGCTGTTTGACCATCATTTATCAACTCGTAACCATCAATAGTTGGCACTGGCGCAAATGAATTGTTCGCCATCACAAGTTGGTTGCGATCAACATCCCAGATAATTTGACTAGCATCATTGACATCACGATGACCTTTTATCGTCACTGTGAAAGTCTGCTCGGCATAACTAAATGTATCTGCTACACCAAGCCAACCTTGCCATACTTGACGCTCATCATCATAGACTTGGTAGCGTTTATAGCTTACAGTCGCCGTGACCTCTTTACCAACAACAGGTGCATTAGCTGTATAAGTAACCGTAGTTGTTGTATCTTCTGGCAATGCCGTTGTCTCTGCCAATGTAGGTGCTGAAACTGTCGTTTTATCAGCTGTATAACCTGCAATAACTGGACTTGTGACCGCATTAGCATTAGACTTAGGTTTGTAAGTTGTGACTCCTGTCACTTCGTCCTTGTCAGTTTCCCATATTATCGTCTGAACGTCTGACGGCAATTTCTTATCATCCGATAAGCCAGTGTAGTTGACGGTTGACTTAGTTTCAAGCGTGCCTTGGGTGTGCTTGTGTTTCAGATGAATCGTTGCCGTTTGGTCAATATCGTCTTTAGCGTCAAACACCCAGTGCCATTCAAATCTATTATCAGGATTAGCAGAATTTGAGACATACTCATAGTTTGTTAATGAATCATCTAAACTCATCAGCATTTCTGATGTATAGTCATGCTCAAATTCCTCTGGGAAAGGTGTAGCAGTCACACCAGTTACTTCTTCTGTATGAACAATAGCACCCTTGTTATCATCATCAACAAAAGTAATTATCATCTTCTGCGGATTCGCATCAAAATGAAACTCTTTTATCAGACTAGGATCTCTTGGATAATCTATACCATTTGAATTTTCAAAATTAACTTGTGTTTTATCTGCTGCTATCGCACCTAATTCAGTCGCAAAAGCATCAAATATTGTGCCTAAATCTACCGAATCTGACCATGGTGTCTCAGTCGTTGGTCTAAGTGTATGACCAGATTTAATCAAGTCAGCAGCCATACTGCCCTGATTTGTGATAACTTGACCTTCACTATCAAAAACCCAGTTATAACTAGTGAAAAGTTTATCACGATCAATATCCCAATTGATTTTCGTTGGGTCATTAACATCTCTCGTACCAGTAATCTTGACTTTAAAAGTTTGAATCAGTCCTTCATTATCAATGACAATTTCACGCCCCCATGGATCATTACCATAGTGATAAATATTACGGTGTGCACGTTCATATGTCAAGGTTGCTGTGACTGTTTCCTCAGCAACATAATTGACGGTCGCAACCCTATCTTCAGGTTTCGTCGTTGTTTCGCTCAAAGTCGGTGCTGAAACTGTCGTTTTATCAGCTGTATAACCTGCAATAACTGGACTTGTGACCGCATTAGCATTAGACTTAGGTTTGTAAGTTGTGACTCCTGTCACTTCGTCCTTGTCAGTTTCCCATGTAATCGTCTGAACATCTGACGGCAATTTCTTATCATCCGATAAGCCGGTGTAGTTGACGGTTGACTTAGTTTCAAGCGTGCCTTGGGTGTGCTTGTGTTTCAGATGAATCGTTGCCGTTTGGTCAATATCATCTTTAGCGTCAAACACCCAGTGCCATTCAAATCTATTATCAGGATTAGCAGAATTTGAGACATACTCATAGTTTGTTAATGAACCGTCTAAATTCATCAGCATTTCTGATGTATAGTCATGCTCAAATTCCTCTGGGAAAGGTGTAGCAGTCACACCAGTTACTTCTTCTGTATGAACAATAGCACCCTTGTTATCATCATCAACAAAAGTAATTATCATCTTCTGCGGATTCGCATCAAAATGAAACTCTTTTATCAGACTAGGATCTCTTGGATAATCTGTTATACCATTTGAATTTTCAAAATTAACTTGTGTTTTATCTGCTGCTATCGCACCTAATTCAGTCGCAAAAGCATCAAATATTGTGCCTAAATCTACCGAATCTGACCATGGTGTCTCAGTCGTTGGTCTAAGCGTATGACCAGATTTAATCAAGTTAGCAGCCATACTGCCCTGATTTGTGATAACTTGACCTTCACGATCAAAAACCCAGTTATAACTAGTGAAAAGTTTATCACGATCAATATCCCAATTGATTTTCGTTGGGTCATTAACATCTCTCGTACCAGTAATCTTGACTTTAAAAGTTTGAATCAGTCCTTCATTATCAATGACAATTTCACGCCCCCATGGATCATTACCATAGTGATAAATATTACGGTGTGCACGTTCATATGTCAAGGTTGCTGTGACCGTTTCCTCAGCAACATAATTGACGGTCGCAACCCTATCTTCAGGTTTCGTCGTTGTTTCGCTCAAAGTCGGTGCTGAAACTGTCGTTTTATCAGCTGTATAACCTGCAATAACTGGACTTGTGACCGCATTAACATTAGTCTTAGGTTTGTAAGTTGTGACTCCTGTCACTTCATCTTTGTCAGTTTCCCATATTATCGTCTGAACATCTGACGGCAATTTCTTATCATCCGATAAGCCAGTGTAGTTGACGGTTGACTTAGTTTCAAGCGTGCCTTGGGTGTGCTTGTGTTTCAGATGAATCGTTGCCGTTTGGTCAATATCGTCTTCATTATCAAACGTATGATGCGGTTGAGAATCTGTTCCTAAATCTCCAAATGCACCGTCCCATTCTGCAGGATTAACATCAAAATAAGGATTGACATACTCATAACCAGCTGGCAACAGTTCGGCAATATCAATATCGTAGACAATTTTGCCATTAGCATCAGGCTGACCGTAATGGCTACCATAGTCAAAAGTTCCGTCAGTTACCCCTTCATGAACATCACTTCTAACAACTTGACCTGTTTCATCATCAAGGAAATTAAAGATAATTTTCTGCGGATTTGGCGTATACCCATAAACACGACAAAGGTCAAAATCTTTGCGGTGCTTAGACCAAAAACTGCTGTCTTCTTGCCATATACCACTATCATGTAGGCGCAAGTCAATCTCTGTTTCATTTTCAGCAATCGCATTTAGCTCATCTGCCCAGAAATCAACAACTGTTCCTAAGTCAACTGTATCCGAAAAGGCAGTCGCACTCAAATAATTTTTATCAAATTCCGACAGATTAGTCGCATTAGCAGGATCAGCCACCAATGTATAACCCTTGAAATTTTCAGGAATCGCAAATGTTTTATCTGCTGTCAAAAGCTGATTGCGGTCAATATTCCAAGTGATTTTTGACGGATTGTCAACATCACGAACACCTGTGATTGTTACCTCAAAATTTTGCCGAACATCATCAAATATCGGATTATAACTTGGGTTAAAGTCAGAGTATTGACCAACGTATACCTGTTCACGCGTGAAATGCAGTTTTGCCGTAACCGTTTCCTCAGCAACCGCCTTACGTTTCACATGAATCGTTGTCGTTTGATCCACATTGTCATCATGGTCAAATTTTAGCAAAACATTTTTATTTTGTTGGTCACTATCAACAAAATCATAAGATTTCAAAGTCTCTTTGAAAACATCTGGGAAAACCCGATTATATTCATCAATCGTCAAATAGTTATCTGACTCGGCATAAGCACAGTTCTCTTTACTCAGTTCCTGTTTATAGACAAGTTTACCAGTTTCATCAACAAAATTAACTGTCATATTTTGCGAATTGGCGATATGATCAAATGAACGTGTCACATCTCGCGAAGTCCCCATACCACCTTCGTTATTTATATCAACATGTTTAGCATCAATAGCAACCGCATCTAACCTAGCCGCAAAATGGTCATAAACCGTCCCCAAATCAACCGTAGTTGAAAACGGCGCATAGGTCTCCCCTTTTAAAGGTACAAATGAACAGCCCTTATCAGGGATAAAGTCATCGAAAAATCGACTCGTCAAAAGCGTCTCTCGATCAACATTCCAATGAATCTTGCTCGGATTATCAATATCTCTCAAACCCGTTATCGTTGTCACAAATCTCTGAGAAAAAACCCAAGCCTCTCCTGTATGTTCACGACCATAGCGTTCAGGCGAGCCTGTCAAATGATCACGGATATAAGTTAAAGTAGCTGTCACATCATAAGCTTGGTCATCTTTGAAATAAGTCACATATCTGATCTGATCATAAGGCACGCTCATTTTATATTGAGGTTCCCACGGATCAGTTTTGGCCTCTTCCATATCAATGGCAGCAACCGTCTTGATATTCGGTGTATACCCTGCAACAACAGGACTTTCGACCGCATCGAAACTCGTCACGCCATTTAAAGGTGTGACAACTGTCTGATATGTTGCTTCATCACGCTCTCTATGCCATGTGATTGTTTGAACATGAGGTGCAAGTGCCTTATCATCAGGTAAACCATCATAAAAAACAGTCACAGAAGTTTGATAGGTATCAACCGTATGCTTATGTTTCAGATGAACCGTACCAGTTTGGTCAACCTCGTTATCAGTATCAAAAGTCCAAGTAAAAGCATCGCCCACACCATTATACGCGTACCCCCTTAAGCTCCTGTCAACCGTTTCATCAATAACAGCTGTTTCCGTTTCACCCGCTACTCCTGTTTGAACAAGAGTTTTGATAACTTTGCCATTATCATCGTCATCAACATAAGTCAAAATGATTTTTTGCTCATTTGGATCTTTAGCAGCTTTACGTTTTAAACGTACAACACCACTTGGAAATTCGCCAGATTCATAAGGCGAATCAGTCATTTCCGAACTAACATAGTCATAATCTTCAAACTCTTCCATAAATACTGGTTTAGTATCAAAATAAGGATTGAAGTCAGACTCATAAAAATAATCAGCCAGACTATACCAACCATTACCACCACCGACATAGTGATTAACCTTGACAGACTTCGTTCCAAGCTTTTCACCCGTTTCATCGTCAATATAAGTCAGATTAATCTGTCTTTGTTCCGAATGGTACATGATCACTTTACAAAGCGGCACATCCATAACAGCCATTCCTGGCGTCGCATCACTCCAACCAAAGTAGTCTACATCTTCCGAAAATAATATCGTTGGCTGATCAGCTTGGTAACCGGTTTCAGCTTCAAGATTTTCTAAACGTTCTTCAAAGTAATCGTAGATTTCACCAGCCGTGAGCGTATCTGAAAAACCTACGGGACTATTTTTGTCACGCACATAACCTGGAATATCAGGCAAATTCAAGGCTTTATCAGCCGTCACAACCTGATTACGATCAAAATCCCAAATGATCTTCGTTGCATCATTGGCATCACGCTCGCCATGAAGTGTCACTGTAAAAGACTGATTATCAGCGGGTGCAATATTTAATTGCCAATCTGACGCATAATATTGATTACGTTCATACTTGAGCATGACTGTCACTTGCGTATCATCTACCGCCTCAACATCACGCACTTTTTGCTCAATAGTCGTTTCATCATCCGCAGACGAAATCATCGCTGTTGCAACCACACCACCACTCAATGCCGCAAGCAAACTCGCTGCAAAAAGCCATTGTTTACCAGATTTCCACGAACGATAATGCGTGAGCTTATGTTCATCATGTTTGCTAGTTAATTTCTTCATTCTGATTTTCTCCTATTATTATCCGTGATTAAGATTATTTAATTATAAAGACAATAATCCTAATATTACCTATAGTACCATTATAAACCTAAATAACATAAGCAACAAAAAAGTTTCGATTCTGAAACAAATTCAATGAAAATAAGCCAAACAACACAAAAAGCGCCCGATTTTCGGACGTTTTTTAACAAATAGATAACCTTAAATTTACTTATAAAACTGAACTAGACTGTCAGTTTTAGCCAACCACTCAATCCTGCCCTAGGTCGGTAAGGCTTTGGAGCGGTATAATCTGAGACATTGACAAAGATTACTTGACCCCCCTAGTTGCAAATAGAAGTGTTTCTGGCCCTGTATTACTAATTAAAATCACTTCGTCATTGTATAGTAATATATCATATTTTTTCACATAACCTGCTTTTGTGGCAATTATTAACCTATCACTCGTCTGAAAATCGGTAATACGTTTGACAAAAGCATTAGTTGTCAAAATCACGTTTGCGTGTCAAATACCCCATCAAAGCACCGCCAACAAGGACTCCTATGCCAACAGAAAAAGCAATAGGAAGTGAAAGTTCTTCTTCCAACGTCCCTTCAGTATCAGGCAATGGTTCAGGAATTGAAGAACGTCTCTCAGTTGATTTTTCATCTTGCTCAGCTTTTGATTGAGCCGACACTGACGACGTTGGGGCGGTATCAGCTGTTGTTGATTCCATAACTGGAGATGTTACAGACAAACTAGCAACCGTCGGCGCTTGATTTGGCATAACGGGATAACTTATCGCTTGTGTTGGTGCGACTGTCTCACTTTGTCTTGCATTTTGGGGGAGGTTGCTATCAGAAAGTGGTCTATCAGTTTCTGGCGTTGTAGATGTCGACGGCAGCTCCACGATTACCTCACTTCTAATACCATATGGTGTCGTATCTTCAGTGTTTAAAATACCGTCGCCGTCAATGTCTGGATCTTCGATATTAGGCACACTATCGCCGTCAATATCAAGGTCAATCTGCTCGCCCTTATCCCAAATACCATTGTTATTGGCATCTAGCCAGTTCACTTCGCCATCCTCATCATTATCATAAGTTTGCGGGACACGATTATCAAGCTTGGCATCCGTCCCAGTCTCAATTTCGAGACGATCAGGTACACCATCGCCATCCGTATCAACATCTGCTCTCTGCCTTATCTCAATCGTATAAACTTGGTCAATGGCATCTTGCGCATCAAAGACCAGACTGACGACATTTTCAGAATTAGCATCCTGAGTCAACTCATAGCCAGTCGGCAAATCAAGTGGATAATCAATTGTTTCATAAGTCAAGCCTGTCAAAATATTAGATTTGAGCGTTTCGCCCATTTCATTGACATAATTAATCGCATATTTCTGCACATTTGGCGTATAATAAAAGTACTTTGTATTACTTTCATTCATATCTTCTATCATATCATAAGGTATAAAATCAATATGCTTGCCATCCTGTGACGTCATGCTTGTCATCCATAAAGTCGAATCAACAACTGTCCCTAGATCAATCGTTGCCTCCCATGGCACCACCCCCTCGTCAATCAAGTTATAACCATCAAAAGTCGGAAGTCCAAAAAACGCCTCATCTGCTGTTAAAATCTGGTCACGGTCAACTTGCCAATCAATCAGCTCAGGCTCATCAACATCACGCATTCCTGTAATCGTCACTGTAAAAGTCTGTTCTTCATAAGAAAAATCGTCAGCTAAGCGACCTTGAAAGGCCAGACGACTGTCATCATAAACTTGATAGCGCTTATAAGTGATTGTTGCCGTTACCTCGCCCACCAACTCATCATCCTCTTTTTCTTCTGAAAAATTTTGCTCACTAATCGTTGTGCTATCAGCAGATGAAATCGCTTGATTAACAAGCGGAACTCCCGTTAAAAAAGCAACCGACGAAGCAGCAAAAAACCAAACTTTACCCGATTTCCAAGACTTATATTGTATTTGTTTAGGGGCATCATGTTTATTTTTAAAACTAAATTTTATCTTATCATGCTTATAGTTTTCTTTCATTTTAAACCGCTTCTTTCTCGAATTCATTAGATAAAACTAATTACTATATTAGTTGATAATCCTTACCTTAATTATACCATATCATGTCCAGCAGTCCAAATTTACACAAGAAAAAGCATTAACAAAAACCACATCTTCCCTTACAAAAACAGCCTCACAAGCCCAAAACAGCGCTTGTGAGGCTGTTTTTTGCCCTTAGCTATATTTTCGCCATACAGAGGTATAATCTGAGGATTAAACAATAACGAAAGGAACAAAATGGAACGGACGATTCAAACTGCAATCTTCAGAAAATATCGGAGGTATTTACAATGTTTCCAAACAGAGAAAAAGTCGGTTAGGATTTTCGCCATAACGACCGTCAGCTGGCCGACGTGACGGCTGCACATAGGTGGCGTGCCACGGCTCAGGACCATTCGCCCGCAAAAAAGTATAGGGCGACATCGTCCCCGTACCAACTTCATTATCGTAAGCCTGCATGAGATTTGCCCCTTGTTTGCTCCAAAACTCTTGGAGCGTTAGGATAATTTCTTGAAATGTTAGTTTTTTAGACATAATTTCCTCCATCTTTTTCGTTTGAAAATGGCGTACAGAACGCAAAAACGTCCTGACACCAAAAACACACTGTGTTCTAGTATCAGGACGCCTTACTATTAAAGACGCGGTTCCACCTGAATTATTGGCAACTGCCAAGCACTCGTATTAAATTTTAGCTCCACCTGCGCCACCAGACTTCATTGCTTTATTTTATTATAACTTAATTTTGATATTTTTCAACGGCAAATTGCAAGTCCAAGCTAGCCACCCCGAAAACCTCAATCGGCGTGGCTAACTTCATTTTACAATTTGCGATTTTTAAGCAAATCATTCAAATATGAAACGGCAGACTTTTGGTCATGAAAACTCTTTCGGTTCCTCTTTCCATTGACCTTTTTATCCAGCCTATATACCGTTTTGTTCCCCCTCAACTCGATAGAAAGCCCAGGTATATTTTCAATTGGTTCATTGGCTAGATATTCTCTCTGAACTGATTTGTTTTTAGAAGTGTCGTTCTTACTTGCCAATCTTTTTTGGGACGCAGTTTTATCTGCTCCTTTTTCAGATGCTTCTATGAGAGGAACCAAATCAATTCCTGTGTTTGCTTGAGAATAAATAGAACAAACGACAAACATTTGCTTCCCTGCAAATTTAACATATTTAATTCGTCCAAACGATGCGGGTATGTGATGATGTCCGTGGATTACACCGATGATATTGAATTTTTTGAATAACTCAACGATTCTTTCGTCGGCACAATTATACCCTCGATTGTAAGCATGACTCGTTTTTCTGAGCATGCTAAGTTCATTGAACAAAGGGGCATGAGATACAATGACTGTCGGAATACTTTCATCATCAGACAGTATTTTCTCTAGTTCGTTAAATATGAAATTTTGTAACGCTTTTTTTCTATTCACTAAAGCTACCGGGATTGTCAACCCAATATATCTAACGTTTTGATATACCATACTTTCGTTGTTTAACACTATCATTGAAGGAAAACGTTCTTGAATAGTATTCTTCACAAGCTCATAATACTGGCTGTCGCCAACTGGGATTAAAGGCCATGAAAAGTCTGGTAAAGTTTGTAACAGTTGGAACCATTCAGTCTTACTATATTTTTCCCATTCAGTCCCTTCAATTTCGCTCGCTTCAGGCAAAGTGTCAATAAGTTCATGGTTGCCTAGCACATATATTCCCTTAATTCCTGCGTCACTCGCCACAGAATCAGAAATATCTCCCGCTAATATGTTGAAATGACTATTATTAAAAGGAATACCGCCTGTTTGAGTATGAATGTCTGAAACGACATTTACTAAATTGGTGTTTTCGGTTGGTAACACATTCTCAAAGTATTGTTCGAGTTCTGACGGATTAACGCTATGTGCAACATAATTTTTTCTAAGTTGCGACAACGCTTGGCCATATTCTGATCTGAGAATTGGTTGTAAATTAGTTGGAACTTGATGACTCGTTTGAGTTTGTTCACTAGCAACGAGTTGGTGAATTCCATCTTTAATGTCAGAAAAATTGTCCAACATAGAATCATTGTTTCCAATCATCAATGGTTGATGTTCTACACTGGTTTCTATGAGTTGAACATTTCTCCCATCAATAGCGACTGGGAATTCATTGACGACTTCAATTACGAATTTAATATACTCATATAGATAGGCTGAAATACCTGAATTTTGATTGTTTTGATAAAGAAATTTTCCCGGAAGGCTCGCAGAAAGTGGGCCCGTTTCGTCGTGCTGAAGCAATCGCCCAATCACTTGAATTTCAAAGAATACATCATGAAATATGTCATCATATGCTTCATTAACTTCTTTGGAAGTCTTCTTAACTTTTTTTCCTGTGTTTTGATAGATTGCCAATGACAAATAGTTCTCAAGAATTGGTTTGTGCATTTCAATAAATTCTTGAGCACCTTTTGGATAAAGTATGGTCTTTATCGCGGCCATTTGAAGATAATTTCTAGCGGTATCATAAGGGATTGCTGAATAAACAATGTCACCCTTGCTAGAAATCGAAAATATCTTATCGTTCAAATTATAAACAAATTGGAAGTACGGACTATCGAGAAGTATTTTATTGACCAGCCTTCTTGAATTTTCTGGATAAAATTTAGCACGGTTTTCTACAAAACTTGGAACACTGCTCGACAAAACAGGTTTCTTTAGTTCATTTTCGCTCATATTGTTAGCCTTTTTCATATTTTATTTAAGTGTTTGCCTTATTTTAAAACATAATCATTACTTTAATTAAACTACTCGTAGTTTTTCACGACTAATTTCACCCATGATTATCTCACTTTTCACGTCAAATTGCAAGTCCAAGTTAGCCACCCCGATAAACCTATCATTCGAAAGTGATAATGTTCTAAGTAGGTCGAAACATAAAATGTCCCAAATGTTAAACTAATACTTATGAAAAGGATATTACTCACTGTGAATGAATTGAAAAAGTATCGTGTTATCAAGTTAGTACACGATGGTAAGAAAAAGAA
>NZ_BLLI01000045.1 GCF_011170085.1 Pseudolactococcus hodotermopsidis
TAAAATCAAAACCTTTAAGTGTATGGCTCAGAAATATCGTAATCGAAGAAAGAGGCACTTACTTCGGGCGTCCTTAATTTGTGGTATTATCAATTTCGAAATTTAATTTCGGGAGAAGTCTATTTTACCTTTTTACCTCCGATTTTAAAATCAAACTCTTTATTTTTTCCATAAAACCCAAAATTAAACCGATAATCCGCATCAGAAATCAAATCACGCACATTTTCATCATCAATTTCGGAATATTGATAATACAGCTGATTTTTATCAATATTCTGAAATGTTATTTATTATTAAATTATACCACTTTTCACTGATAAATTATCATTAAATTTTTTACTTTTTTAATTGCTGATAAATTCTTTACTTTCTTAAAATTGAGAAATTTTTCACAAGATAACTTTTTGTGGTATAGTTAAATCATATTTGAGATACCATTCAAACACAAAGAGCTATGTACGTCAGCACATAGCTCTTTTTTTGCACCTTAAATTGTCATCACGTTCTTAATCTCATTGCCATTCTTTTGTCAAAATCTTATCAATTGCATGCGCTACACCGTGCTCTGTATTAGCCAAAGTCACAAAATTTGCTGAAGCCTTCACGTCATTTTCAGCATTTCCCATGGCAATGCCAATACCAGCTGCTTTAAGCATGCTAACATCATTAAAATTATCTCCCAAAGCAACGACATTTGCCAAAGAAATCTCGAATTTTTTAGCAATTTTCGCCAAAGATTGTCCTTTTTGCGCCTCAATGTGATTGACTTCGATATTATTGCTACCTGATGAGGTAACAGTGATACCTGAAATCTCTGACAAAGCCGCCTTGGCAAGTTCAAGCGACGACTCGCCAATCTGCCCCATAGCAAAAATTTTCAAAACAGTTAGCTCAGGATTTTCAACCACCTCTGTAAAATGGCTAACAGCAGTGATTGGTAGGGTATTCATATGCCCTTTGGCAATGTTGAAAGCGTCAGTTTCAGTCAAATTCGGCGACGTACTTTTGAGCCAATGCGCAACACTAGCCACACGTTTATCAAGACTTTCAGTGAACCCACCATGATCCGTGAAAATCTCAAAATAAATGCCATATTTGCGGAAAATAGGAATCGCCAAAGCCAGTTTTGCGCGCTCAATGCCAACTGTAAAGAGATTTTGCGCGCTTTCATTGAAAATTTGCGCACCATTTGACGTGATAAAAGGACAGGTGATGCCTGCATGAGTCAAAATCGGTCTCGCTTCTTCGATTGAGCGACCAGTTGCAACGACAAATTCAATACCCGCAGCCTGTACTTTTTTAATAGCAGCAATATTTTCTGCCGAAATTTCCATATTTTCATTGAGCAAAGTGCCATCCATATCCGACGCTATCAATTTTATCATATTCTCTCCTTTTATTTGAACTTTGAGTTAATTTTATACAAATCGTTTTTTTGTTATGCTTTTCACTATCTATTTTAGCATATTTTCTGCCAAATAAATGTTAAAATATAGGTATGAAAAAATATGAGATGATTTTAGACTATTTAGAAAATAAAGTTTCTGACGGTATTTTTAAGACCGGCGACATTTTACCAAGTGAAAATGAGCTGTCAGACTTATTTCAAACCTCGCGCGCAACTGTCAGGCGGGCGCTTGTTGAGCTTGAAAATCGTGGCATGATTCAAAAACAGCGTGGACGTGGCTCAATTGTGATTAAGCCTGATAAATTAGACTTTCCGATTTCAGGCTTGACCAGTTATAAAGAACTTGTTTCGGCACTTAATTTTGATAGTTTGACTGATGTCGTCAGCTTTGACAAGGTTTTGATTGACAAAAATTTAGCTGAATTGACACGATTTGAAGAAAATACTTATGCTTGGCGAATTAACAGACGACGCCAAATTGACGGAAAATTCTTGGTTTCGGATACTGATTTCATCAAATTTGACCTTGCCCCCTTGCTAACAGCTGAAATTGCGGCAGATTCCATTTATCAGTATTTGGAAAATGAGCTTGGCATTACGATTTCCTTTGCCCAAAAAGAAATCACGATTGACTTTATCAATCAAAACGATGAAAATTTGCTAGATTTGGATAGCAATGACCGCCATGTTGTCAGTGTCAAAAGCCATGTTTACCTTAATGATGCTAGCATTTTTCAGTATACCGAAAGCCGACATCAAGTTGATAAATTCCGCTTTACTGAATTTGCTAGACGGCAAAAACGCTAAACAAAACTGAGCAAACCGCGGAGTATTTGAGTAAAACTCAGATACTTTTTAATTTCTAAACAGATTATTTGCAATCAATAACAAAAAAGACTAGACTGAAATCATGGGCAAGTCTAATTTTTTGGGCACTACTCATATCAAACAGAAAAGGAAAAATTTATATGAAAACTGTCATTATTGGCGCAAATCACGCAGGCATTGCTTGCGCAAACACTCTCCTTGACACCTATCCCGACACCGAAGTCGTGATGATTGACCGCAACAGTAATCTCAGCTACCTTGGATGTGGCACGGCGCTTTGGGTTGGTCGTCAAATTGACGGCTACGAGAATCTTTTCTATACAACCGCAGACAATTTCCGTAAAAAAGGCGCGAAAATCTATATGGAATCAGTCGTCAGCGACATTGATTTCATCAATCAAGTCGTTCATTTTACAAACAAAGCTGGCGAAAAATCGGCAGAAACTTACGACAAACTCGTTCTTGCGACTGGTAGCAAGCCAATCGTGCCAAATATTCCTGGCAAAGATCTTGACGGCATTCATTTCCTCAAACTGTTCCAAGAAGGCCTTGCTGTTGACCTTGACCTGTCACGTGATGACGTTAAAACCGTTGCCGTCATAGGCGCTGGCTATATCGGTGTCGAAATCGCTGAGGCTGCCAAACGCCGTGGCAAACATGTCCTTTTATTTGATGCCATGCCGACTTCACTTGCCAGCTACTACGACCCAGAGTTTGCGACAAAAATGGACGAAAACCTTGAACAGCACGGCATTTCCCTACATTTTGGCGAACTTGCGACCGAGTATAAAGGCGACGGTCATGTTACGCAACTTGTCACTGACAAAGCAACTTACGATGTTGATCTGGTCATCAACGCCATTGGTTTCACGGCAAATTCTGACCTCGGTGCTGAGCATCTTGATACTTTTAAAAATGGCGCCTACCTTGTTGATAAGCACCAAAAAACGAGCGACGATAGCGTTTATGCCGTAGGCGATTGTGCAACGATTTACTCAAATGCGCTTGACGATACAACTTATATCGCCCTTGCAACAAATGCTGTCCGCAGTGGGATTGTCGCTGGTCATAATATTGGCGGTACAGTGCTTGATGCGATTGGCGTACAAGGTAGCAATGGCATTTCAATCTTCGGCTATAACATGGTCTCAACTGGTCTATCAGTCACTGCAGCTGAAAAAGCGGGTATTGATGTAGACTATACCGACTTTGAAGACTTGCAAAAACCAGGCTTTATCAAGGAAAATGCTCTGGTCAAAATTCGCATTGTCTATGAAAAATCATCTCGCCGTGTTATTGGCGCACAACTTGCCTCAACTGAAGACATTTCAGCAACCATTCATATGTTCAGCCTTGCGATTCAAGAACATGTGACGATTGACGAATTGAAACTGCTTGATATTTTCTTCTTACCACATTTTAATCAACCTTATAACTATATAACTATGGCTGCTCTTGGCGCTAAGTAAGAGACTAATAAATCATAACCCCTCGCCAAATTTGACGAGGGGTTATGATTTATTTATAATTAACACCAATAAAAGCTGAACCTGCATTAAGGTCATAGCCATCACTAGATCGGTTGTTCCAAACATCACGCAGACTATGCCAACCAGTCACTCTACCACCGTAAGGATCTGTCACATAAACATTACCCCCTGACATACCATGCAAAACAACCGCATGCGTGCTACCATAGAAAGTGTACGGATAAGCTACCATCGCAATAACTGAGTAACCTGCATCTAAAAAGTTTTTCACTGCATCATAACTATTAAGAAGCGTTGTCTTGCCACCATAATGCGCAACAGCACTCGTAACGGCAAGACCTGAAGCCCCCGCAACCATGGTATTGTACTGACCGATTGAGTGCATATAAAGACCAACGCTATATGGTGTCACATTGATTCCCATTGAGCGTAGCACCATAGCTGTCGAAGTTGGCACACAACCAGTACTTGCAAAAGTCCCAAAACCAATACTACCGCTGACATCTAATTGACTATAAACAACTGGATTAGGCAAAGGTTTTGAAGGTACATTAGTCATGGCAACCTTACCAAGCGAAGTTGAAACCTTAGTCCCGTCATTATTAGTTAAGTATGCATGAACTGTATAATTTCCTGAGTTATAATTATGATTTTTAGCATCCATGCGAACAGTATAAGTCGTTCCAGACTGTTTTGTCGCTTGATACCACTTGATGTCGCTTTGGTCTGCCTTACTCCAAATTGGCACCTCAACTTTTTTAACACCACTCGCATTAGCCCGAACTGTTAGCGTCACATCAAACGTTTGAGCGGTTTGATTACTAATACTGCCCGATATTTTAGAAGTAGTAACCGCCAAAGTCGTAGTAGGCAAGCTAATCGCTTGAAATGAATTATCTTGCGCATAAGCATAAACATGCGTCGCGTAAACACCTGCATGATTGCCATGATTTTGACAGTCAACATGCACCTTATAAGTACCATCTGCTTGCTTTTGCGCCACATACCATTTAATATCACTTTGATTGGCTGCTTGCCAAACCGGTACTTTTATTTCCTTGATACCAATTGGTGAACTTGCCTTGATAATGACATCATAACTGCCAACTTCAGAGTTAATGTTTTTTATTTCAGCGCTAAGCGTCCCTTTTTTTATCTCAAATTTACCATTATTTGCGATAACAGTCTTGCTACCATCAGGCATTTCCATATAAACATGCGTGGTATATTTTCCAAGTGATTTATGCTTAGCAATATCAACCGTAGCCGTCCAAGTCGATCCTGATTTACTTCCCTTAAGCCACTCTATATCATCTTGCCCACCAACTTCACTCCATGTTGGGAAATAAACAGCTTTAATACTACTTGCTGGCGCATCTAATTTAAGCGTTAATTTCACTTTGTTTTGATTGCTATCATCAACTGTCAAAGTACCAGTCGCTGTGAATTTCGGTGCTGGCGCACTTTTGGCAATTTTCTCGCCATTATTTTTGGTCACGTAAACATGATTAGCATACTGACCAACATGACCTTTATGGTTTTTGAGATCAATGTTAGCGATATAACTGCCGTCTGCCTGTTTAACCGCATCATACCATTTTATATCATTTTGATTATTTGCTTGCCAAACTGGCACTTGAACTTTTTTAATACCACCAGTAATAGCCAAATTCTTAATCACAACTTGATAAGTTCCTGCAGAATTTGAAAAACCTTGAGTCACAATATCAAAACTATCTGTTGACTGTGCGGGTGTCATCGAAACTTTACCAAGCGAAATCGAAGCTTTAGTCCCGTCATGATTAGTCAAATAAGCATGAACCGTATAATCGCCTTTATTATAGTTATGATTTTTTGTCTCCATACGGACTGTGTAGACTGTGTCAGACTTTTTCGTTGCTTGATACCACTTGATGTCACTTTGGTCTGGCTTACTCCAAATGGGTACCTCAACTTTTTTGACACCACTCGCATTCCCACGAACGGTTAGTGTCACATCAAATGTTTGAGCGGTTTGATTACTAATGCTACCTGTAATCTCAGAGGCAGCAAACGTCACAGTTGTTTTTGGCAAAGAAAGCGCTTTATAGGAATTGTCTGTGGCATAAGCATAGACGTGAGTCTGATACTCTCCTGTATGATAGGCATGATATTTATTTTCTACATGTACCTTATAAGTACCGTCTGCTTGCTTTTGCGCTACATACCATTTAATATCACTTTGATTGGCTGCTTGCCAAACTGGCACTTTTACTTCCTTAATACCACTCGGCGAGGTCGCTTTAATAATAACATCATAACTACCCGCTTCAGGATTAATATTTTTAATTTCAGCTGTAAGTGTCGCTGCAACCGCGTTTCGTCTATCTGTCGTGCTAGTTTCAGATTCCTTTACGTCTGCCGTCTCACTTGTCTCAACTTCTTCTACCGACGGCTCTTCTGGCACGCTTTCATCAGTCGTTTCTTGCACCGTCTCCGATACTTGCGATATTGGTGGCAATGAAGAACTTACCGCACTTGTCGAATTTGAAGTGCTTGAAAACTCAACAGTCGTCTCAGCAATGACTGGCACCGTAATTGTTGTGCCAAATAAAAGCACAGTACTACATAAAGTAACACCTCGTTGTAGTTTATTTTTCATAAATTTTCCCTATTTTTTATTGTATTTTCGCTATATGTACTATTTTAAATAATACAATTTGATTTGTCAAGACGTTAAAGACAATTACTCATTATAACCCCCCTCACTGATTATTTCAGAAAAGGGGGTTTATCATACTCAATCAATTCCAATCTCATCACGCACAACAGCGACAATCGTATCAACATAATCATCAACTTCGGCATTAGTCGGTGCTTCTGCCATGACACGCAAGAGTGGTTCAGTACCACTTGGGCGTACCAAAATGCGCCCGTTGCCTGCCATTTTCTCCTCCATTTTGGCAATGACTGCTGCGATTGCTGGCACTTCCATGGCTTTGTGTTTCATGCTATTTTCGACACGAACATTGACCAATTTTTGTGGATAAATCGTCACTTGCGCTGCTAATTCTGACAATTTTTTACCTGTTTCACGCATGACTTTGACAAGCAAAATCGCTGAGGCTTGTCCGTCACCTGTCGTATTATTATCAAGGAAAATGATATGACCAGACTGCTCGCCACCAAAATTATAACCACTTTTCTTCATTTCTTCGACAACATAACGGTCGCCAACTGCCGTAATCACACTGTTAATGCCCGCTTTTTCTAATGCTTTATGAAAACCGAGGTTTGACATAACAGTTGTCACAACCGTATCTTTGGCAAGCAACCCCTTTTCATGCAAATGTTTACCAACGATAAACATGATTCTGTCCCCATCAACAATCGTCCCTGTCTCATCAACCGCAATCAGGCGGTCGCCGTCACCGTCAAAGGCAAGACCAAGGTCAGAACGATTGTCAAGGACAGCTTTTGCGAGGTTATCGGGGTGGGTCGAGCCAACATTGAGATTGATGTTAAGCCCATTAGGTTCTTCGCCAATAACGTGAATATCAGCCGACAAATCGCTGAAAACAGCACGAGCGCTGGTAAATGTTGCACCATTTGCCGTATCAAGCGTGATTTTAAAGCCGTCAAAACTACCATTCGCCGTGCTTTCAAGAAACTCGTCATATTTGCGAACCGCCGAAGAATAATCGTGCAGAATCCCCAAACCTTTGGCAGAGGGACGTGGTAATGTATCTTCTGGTGCATCCAAAAGCGCCTCGATTTCAAGTTCTTGACTATCTTCGAGCTTGAAACCGTCGCCACCGAAAAACTTGATACCATTATCTTGGGCAGGATTGTGGCTGGCAGAAATCATAACGCCCGCAGATGCGCCGTCTTTTTTGACCAAATAAGCCACACCTGGCGTTGCGATGACACCAAGGTCATAAACCTCAATACCAACGCTGAGGAGACCCGAAATCAACGATGCCCCAAGCATTTGCCCCGAAATTCGCGTATCACGCGCCACATAAACTTTTGGTGTCCCCGTCTCATGCTGAGATAACACGTAACCACCAAAACGACCAAGTTTGAAAGCCATTTCTGGTGTCAGCTCAACATTTGCCTCGCCACGCACACCGTCAGTACCAAAATATTTACCCATTTTTAAAGTCTCATTTCTTATTTATTTAATCTATTATAACCTATTTTTTGATTGGTGTCACGACAACATCAACAACAGTCGGAGATACTGTCACATTATCCGCTGAGAGCGCGACTTTCAGTGTTGTTTCTTTGGTAATGTTGGTCACATCAATATTTGCTGTAATATTTGAAAATTGGTCAATATACTGCTGCTCGCCTGAAATATTTGCTGTCGTTTTCGATAGTTTAAAGGTAAAATCTTTAACTGTGTCAGCTTTTTTTCCTGTTATTTTACCAACGATTGGCACGTCTTTATTGGGCAAGGCAACATCGACTTTCATCGTAACATAGGCAGGCGATAAACGAACCGCCAAACTCTTGCCGTCCTTGTCAACTGCTTGTAGATAAACCTTGCCAGAGTAGTCATTGTCAAGAATCACATCACTTGGCAAGACCGCCTGAACCTTGGCAATCTGCGTGATGATAGAAGCACCTGACGTGACCTTAACCGTTTTTTTATCAATGCTAACATTTTTCAAGCTGTAACCCTCAGGTAGAAGTTTATCAGACACAACAGGTGTAATTTCAAATTCCTTAACAGCCTTTTTCTCAACCGTCACGGAAATACTGCTTGGATCAACCTGAGCGTTGACACCAGCCGCAAGCTCAACAACCTTGACGGGTACTTCAACCGTCCCTTCCTTAACTTTGGTCAAATCTGCCAACAACTGAAAACTCCGTGTATCTACAACCTCTTCTGCATTTAAACGGACAAGATTGTAAGAGGTCAGATAAACATTGGCAGTGTTATCATAGCCTGAAACAAAATATTGACTGCTATCATATTTGAGTTCGATAGGCACATCATAAAGTGTTGTCGAATGTGTCTCAACGATGTCTGTGTGTACATTTGAATTTTTGAGCTGTACAGCATTAGCATTGAAAAAGAGGACAATCGCAAAGAAAAGACTGACCAAAAAATAGATGAATTTGGATGAAAAGAAATCTTTATTTTTCATTTACTTTCCCTCTCTTTTCTGCCAACTTGCTGAGAATTTTACTACGATGTTTAGGCTTGACTGATTCTTCTAAATTTTTGATGAGAAAATCATGAAATTCACTTTTAGATAAATCTGGGTGGAACTCGCCATTTTCCGTGATTGAAATCGCACCAGTTTCCTCAGAAACAATCAAGGTAATGGCATCCGAGACCTCCGATAGACCAATCGCGGCGCGATGCCGTGTACCAAATTCCTTGGGAATCCGACCATTTTCAGTCAACGGAAGGTAAGCCGATGCAACAGCGATTTTGTCGCCTTGAATGATAACAGCGCCGTCATGGAGCGGTGTGTTGGGAATGAAAATGTTAATCAGAAGCTCCGCCGAAATCGCCGCATGGAGCTTAATACCTGTCGAGATATACTCATCCAAGTTTTGTGACTGCTCAAGGACAATCAGCGCACCGATTTTGCGACCACTCATATAATCAACTGCTTTCTCGTAAGCCTTGATATGACTAGATTTTTTTTGATTGTCGTCAGTTGAGTTAAAAATGAAAATGTTAGTCGTGCGCCCAAGGCTCTCAAGTCCCCGCCGAATTTCTGGCTGAAACACGATAACAGCGGCGATAACACCGTAGGTAATGACTTGGTTAAGCAACCATTCAAAAGTCCCCAAACCTAGCCAACCACTGACAATTTTAAGCACGATAAAAAGCAGCACGCCCCGCACCAATGTCATCAGTTTTGTCCCTTGCACACTGCGCAAAGCCTTATATATCAAGAAAGTAATCAGACCGATGTCAACAAAGGCGATAAATAAACGCCAAGGTGTCAAATTCAGCTGAATGATTTCCTGCCAATATTGCAAATTAAAAATTTGATTGAAATCGTTCATAGTTTTATTTTACCATTTTTGATTGATTTTAACAGAGATGATTGGTTTAATATTTAACATTAAAAAGCTCATCCTTTAAATTTGGATGAACTTCTAATATTACTTTAATATTTCTTGCTTTTTTTCTTTTTAAAATAGGTCGCTACTGAAGCTAGAACACTGAGAAAACCAATTCTTGAAACGGCTAGACTATCAGAGTCATTCAATTTGGCAATCTGTTCATTCTTAATTACTTCCTCATCAGTATCAGGAATAATCGGTTCTTCTTCTATTCTAGTGGAATCACTGATGTAGTCTGACTCACTAATGAAATCGGAGTAACTAATAAATTCAGATTCACTGACTTCGGACTCACTAGCCTCGGATTCACTGACTTCGGATTCACTAGCTTCGGATTCACTGGTTTCTGATTCACTAGCTTCGGATTCACTGACCTCGGATTCACTGGTTTCGGAGTCGCTAACTTCGGACTCACTGGCCTCGGATTCACTGACTTCGGACTCACTGACCTCGGATTCACTGACTTCGGACTCACTAGCCTCGGAATCGCTAACTTCGGATTCACTAGTTTCGGAGTCGCTAACTTCGGACTCACTAGCTTCGGACTCACTAGCTTCGGATTCACTGGTTTCGGAGTCGCTAGCTTCTGATTCACTAGCTTCGGATTCACTGGTTTCTGATTCACTGGTTTCGGAGTCGCTAACTTCGGATTCACTAGCTTCGGATTCACTGGTTTCGGAGTCGCTAACTTCGGATTCACTAGCTTCGGATTCACTGGTTTCGGAGTCGCTAACTTCGGACTCACTAGCTTCTGATTCACTAGCTTCGGATTCACTGGTTTCTGATTCACTAGCTTCGGATTCACTGGTTTCGGAGTCGCTAACTTCGGATTCACTAGCTTCGGATTCACTGGCTTCTGATTCACTAGTTTCTGATTCACTGGTTTCGGAGTCGCTAACTTCGGAATCACTAGCCTCGGACTCGCTAGTTTCGGAATCACTGGTTTCGGAGTCGCTAGGAATCGGCTCTTCAAATGGAATTTGCCAACTGTATTCCTTGACCTCGGGTAAATCGTAAGCATACCATGGCGTAAAGAGTTTTTCACGATAATAAGGTTGATTAACTGTTAATTGATAAGACTCCCATGATAACTCGTCCTCACGATAAGAGTAGTTCTCAATCGTCATCGTTGGCACATACGCATGTGAAATCAACTCATATGAATATTGATTATCAAAATAGCTATAAATAGGGGCAAGTTCTTGATAAAGCGGATAATCCTGACGTGTTTGATAACTCACTTCTGACGGTACATATGAATACAACGGCTCAACCGAATAACCATAATCATAAGCAGAGATTTTATTCAAGGCATAATACTCTGTCATATCAGTATAGTAATACTTAGTCCATTTATAAACAGGGTTGCCACTTTTATCCACAATTGGTTGTTTATTAGCATCTAACAAAGGATTTAGTTCCATGAAGATGTAGCTACCAATAATCTCACCCTCTGGAGTATTCAAATTATTTAAACCGTATTCTCGCGCCGTTGTACGATAAAGTCCTGGGCCTGTAATACCGATTGAGCCAACATTATCAACTTCTAATTGCTTATCAATTGCGGTATCTAGTACGGGTCTAAAGTTCATTGAACGCGCCCAACTGTCAATCCCAGATGTCGTACCTTGTGCACCAGCACCATATTGAATACCATTTTGGACTTTTTGATCAAACGATGTTTTATTTTGCTCATTGAGTACTGACCAACTAGAGATACCATTTTTAGCAATCGTACCAATACCATTGTTATACGAATCTTGCGCTGTACTTAACTCATGACGACTACCAACAATCTCTTTTGGCTTAGAGACTACCAAATATCGTAATGGCTCAAGCACATATTGTCCATCTTTTTTTTCGTAATAATCATATACTTGTCTTTCCACAACTGGTATACCTTGTTCCAATAACGATAAACTATCACCCGGCAAGTATAAGTTTGCTAATGTTACCAATTTCGGAGAACCATTTGCTTCTAAGATATGCGTATATTCCCAATCAACATCTTTTACGCCATTTAATTTGCCATCAATTATCTTACCATACTCATCATAAAGTCCTTTGATATAGACTACTTGCTTAGTATAACCAACATCTTCGCCCAAATCTCGAACTTCCTTGGGTAATGAAGCCAGAGTGTCTTTAAAATGAAGACCAACTTTCAAATCATTTTCAGAATTTTCTGTCTCATAATCATCAGGAAAATCACTAAAAATATTTTCAGAATCAAAAATCCACGGTTTGATAATTTTATCCGTTGAATAAGGTGTTAAATCACTAGCTTTAGTTACTAAATTGCCTTCAGGATCTCTAATAATAAGTCCAGCATCAAGGTCAGCTTGCAGTGTTTCAGCCGTCACATTAACGCGTTCATCTTGAGGAGTTTCCCAATAACGTGCGAGACTTTGGTCATCGTCACTGCCTTTTTTGACATAATTCACACTTTCGTCTTTGATATTTGATATATTTTCATCATCCCACTCATCAATATATCTCTCTAAGAGTTCGATAAAATCAATACCAAGCAAACCATTGGGCTTAATCAACGTCTTAGCCCCAAATGATTCATAACGTTCAAGCTGATAAACATCATGCAATTTAGCATCAGCTAAATCAGCCGTTTCTTGCTTAGTCGTCTCACGTTTTACAACTTCGCCTAACGTAACCCTCCCTGCCACTTCATCAGCCTTATCAACATCATATTCTTTTTGCGATACATTTGCTTTCTTGACAGTCACATCAGGCAACTGCAAAAGCTCACCATTTGCAACCCTGTCCGCATCAGCCTTACCAGGTATAGGTGTCGCCGTATTATCTGGCAAAATCGTTGGCTCTTCCACAGCAAAATTCGGCTGCGATTGCGCAAACGCCTTATCAGTCGTAAATTGTCGCAAACCTAACTTTGTCTGTAAATTATGATTTAAGATAGGATTCTCATTTGCTTTCACATAGTCAGGTAAATGTGACATCTCCCCCTTTAAACTATGATTTTCCAAAGCAATTAGCGCCTCAAGTTCTTGCGATTCATAAGACGTTTTTAAAGTATTTAGGGTATTCAAGCCTAACTCACTGTGAGTTGCAACAAGTTCAGACGGCAAATTTTCATGATGCGAAGCACTTGCCTTGCCTTTAAGTTTATCACTCCAAATAAATTCTTCAGCCTTGATAAATTCTTGATAATTTAATTTACCTTGCGCCTCTAACTTATCCAAAGTCTCAACTGTCTTACTTGACTGCAACAAAACTTCCAAAAAACGATAAAGCTCCGGATTCTCTAAAACATCTGTCGGCACATCAGCCAAATCAACTGTTTTGTATTTCTTTATTTTTGTCCCTTCTTCTGTGACAATATTTTCCTGCACATCAGCTGAAACCACCTGGATAAAACCTTCTGCATTTAAAACATACGGCAATATAATCGCACCCGTAAGTGCCATATATTTCAATTTTTTCTTATTATTCAAATTTTCCACCCGTTATTTAACCTTCATTGCCATTATTATAACATATAAAGCGATAAAATAAAAATAATAATGTAAAATAAAAACGAATTTTTACGTTTTTTTATCTGCTATCAAGTTTGGCGGTTTAGATTAACTAAAGACAACTTCAACTCTTACCACATAGATATTTTGAAATATAAAAAACATAAATAATTATAATTAAATAAAGATTTTATAAGTCTTTATTAATGTTATATATTATTTTCAGCTTTTAAATTTTTAAAAAACATTGTTATAACAGTATCCGATGATTTTTATGATTTTCTCATCTATAACAACAAAAATATTTTTTAGAGATATAAAAAAACGCATTTCTGCGTTTTCTATTTCTTCTCATTTCTCACGTTTAGTCGCACGTTCTGCGCGTCTCGCAGCACGTCTTGCCTCAGCCTCAGGATTTTTTTCACGTTTTGAGCGTTCAACCTTGACCGCTTTTTCGGTCACGACAGCTGTTTCGCCCTTGACTTTTGCCTCTTTGGCTAGAAATTTCTCCAAGTCGCCCGACATCCGCGCATAGCGGACAAATTTCCGTCGTGCATCTGCCGTTGTCTTGTCAAACAAAGCTTGCGCTGTCTCTGGTTTAAGGCGTTTAAGACTGGCAAATCTGACCTGCTGAGTCATAAAGTCAGTCATTTTGTCAAACTCTGGTTTTTTAAAATCTAGCTGCATTGGATTTTTGCCTCTATCTTCCAACTCAGGATTGTAGCGATAAAGTTGCCAATAACCTGACGCAACTGCCTCTTTTGCCTCTTGCAAAGTTCTTGACATGCCACCACGCAAACCATGCGAGATACAAGGCGTATAGGCGATGATAATTGACGGACCATTATGACGTTCTGCCTCCTCAAATGCCTTAATCGTCTGCATTTTGTTAGCACCACTGGCAATTTGTGCCACATAAACATTGCCATAAGTCATTGCCATAAACCCTAAATCTTTCTTGGCTGCAGCTTTTCCTGCTGCTGAGAATTTCTCAATTGCTGAGCGCGGCGTGCCTTTCGACACTTGACCGCCGGTATTGGCATACACTTCATTATCCATGACCAAAAGATTCACATCCGCACCACTAGCGATAACGTGATCAAGTCCACCAAAACCAATATCATACGCCCAACCGTCGCCACCAATTATCCACTGCGTTGGTTTGACAAATTGATCTTGGCGGGCGCGAATCGTATCAAACTCGCTACCAAGTTCAGCGATTGCACTTTTAAGTTTCTCCGCCCGTTGACGTGTGCCATCCGATTCATCTTTATGATTGAGCCAATCTTGCATGAGCGCTGCCACATCAGTCGGCGCTTTATCTAACAGCGCTGATAAATCTTTGGCAAGTTTATCACGACGAGCTTGACTGGCAAGCCACATACCATAGCCAAATTCAGCGTTATCTTCGAGTAAAGAATTTGACCATGCTGGGCCGTGTCCTGCAACATTTGTCGTATAAGGACTGACAGGCGCAGCCCCACCCCAGATTGACGAGCAACCTGTGGCGTTGGCAATCATCATGCGGTCGCCAAACATCTGCGTAAGCAACTTGACGTAAGGTGTCTCGCCACACCCCGCACAAGCGCCCGAAAATTCAAGCAAGGGCGTATTAAACTGCGTACCGATAACAGTATTTACTTTAGCGGGATTAGCTTTTGCTTTCAAAGTCATCGAAAATGCCCAGTTAGCAGCTTGCGCACGGACTTCTTCATAAGGTTTCATCTCTAAAGCCTTGCCTTTTGCTGGACAAGCCTCAACACAAAGACCGCAACCTGTACAATCTTCAACCGACACCTGAATCCGATACATGAGACCGTCAGCACCACGATAATCCTTGACAAGATAGCCCTCTGGTGCCTCATTAACCTCATCTTCATCTAGTAAAAATGGTCGAATCGCTGCATGCGGACAAACAAAACTACATTCATTACACATGGTACATTTGTCAACATCCCAAACTGGTACTTCAAGCGCTACACCACGCTTTTCATAGGCAGTCGTCCCAAGTGGCATACGACCGTCCGTCATATTATTGGCAATCAAATCGCCAACTGACAATTTGTCCCCCTCTTGGGAATTAACCGTATTGACAATTTGGAAAACGTATTTATTGACTTTTTCGCCCTTGCCGTCAACTTTGATAGCCTTTGGTTCTTCGGCGTGTGCCCAATTGGCTGGAACTTGAACTTGATGTAAACCGTCAACTGCCAAATCCATGGCTTGCCAGTTTTGCTCAACAATTTTCATTGACTTGCGAGCGTAGGAATCGTGCGCATCTTGTTTGAGAATGTTGAATACATCATCAAATGGCATAATATTTGACAACTTGAAAAAGCCAACCTGCATGGCAGTGTTGATACGTCTCCCAAGCCCTGCTTTCCCTGCGATTTCAACGGCATTCATCGTGTAAAAGGCAATCTCATTTTCAGCGATATAACGTTTCACTCGACTTGGCAAATGATGACTGAGCTGTTCATCCGTCCAAACCGTATTGAGCAAAAAAGTACCGCCTTTTTTAAGACCTTTGAGGACATCGTACTGGTGGACGTAACTTGCTGTCGAAAGGCTGACGAAATCGGCATGCTGAATCATGTAAGTCGACTGAATCGGTGTGTCGCCAAAGCGCAAATGACTGACCGTAAGTCCCCCCGATTTTTTAGAATCATAGGCAAAAGCGCCTTGAACATACTTATCCGTGCGATTACCGATAATTTTAATGGCAGATTTATTAGCGCCAACCGTACCGTCTGACCCAAAACCCCAGAATTTAGCTTGAAAAGTCGAATCTGGTGTCAAATCAAGCGGTTCACCCGAATCTAGCGAGAGATTGGTCACATCATCTTCAATGCCAATTGTGAATTGTTTTTTCGGATTTTCCTTGATCAACTCATCAAAAATCGCCACGATTTGATTAGGTGTCGTGTCTTTTGAACCAATACCATAACGTCCACCGATGACACAGAGCTCAGCTGCTTGGTCAAACAAGACCGATTTGACATCCAAATAAAGCGGTTCTCCGTCTGAACCTGGCTCTTTGGTGCGATCAAGAACTGCAATTTTTTTCGCCGTTTTCGGCAATTTTTCAAGGAAATTCTCCGTTGGAAATGGGCGATACAAATGAATATTTAAAAAGCCAACCTTGCGCCCTTGCGCATTGAGATAATCAATCGTCTGCTCAATCGTTTCGCCGACAGAACCAATCGCCACAACCACTTCCGTTGCATCGCTCACACCATGGTAATTGACCAGATCATAACTCGTCCCACGCAATTTATTAATATCGCCCATATATTTTTGGACGATAGCGGGAACTTTTTCGTAGTAGCTGTTGGTCGTCTCACGTTGTTGAAAATGGATGTCAGCATTCTGATTTGTCCCCGAAACCGTTGGATGATCAGGATTCATCGCTCTGTCACGAAATGCTTGGAGCTTGTCTTGATTGATAAGCTGACCGAGGTCATCGTATGCCAACACCTCAATTTTTTGGAGTTCGTGAGAGGTTCTAAAACCGTCAAAAAAACTCATGAACGGAACCGATGCGTCTATCGTTGCCAAATGTGCCACAGCTGACAAATCCATGACTTCTTGAACAGAAGCCGACGCAAGCATGGCATAGCCCGTTGCCCGCGCACTCATAACGTCCGACTGGTCGCCAAAAATGTTGAGCGCATTGGTCGAGACTGCCCGAGCTGCAACGTGAATCACGCTCGGCAATAACTCACCTGCGATTTTATACATATTTGGCAACATGAGAAGGAGACCCTGAGAGGCCGTGTAGGTCGTGGCTAGCGCGCCAGCCTTGAGCGCACCGTGAATCGCACCCGCAGCACCAGCCTCCGACTGCATTTCACTAATTGAGACCGTCTCGCCCCAGATATTTTTTCGCCCAGCCGCCTGCCACTCATCCGTGTACTCAGCCATAGGGCTTGACGGCGTGATTGGATAGATAGATGCAACCTCCGTGAAAGCATACGCCACGTGCGCCGCAGCCATGTTGCCGTCCATTGTTTTACGCATAAGACCTCTTTTCTGTTTGAAAAATATAGATTATAAAGCGTTTTTGACAAACTTATACACTTTCATTTTACCACTTTTTAGGGCAATATTTCAGAGTTTGAGGATTCAATTTTTGCTATTGCGGATATAGTTATATTCTATGTAAAATAACTTTTACAGCATTTTGTTGAATATAAAGTTTTCACATAAAAAATCAAGAAAATCTAATCTGTATCGTTAATTTCATTACGCCTCTTCCGCCTGTAACAGCAATAACACCCGCACCAGTTCGGCTAGATGAAGGAGAATCAAACTTGGTATTATCATACAAATAATTTTTCAAGCGATTTCGGTCATAAATGTGATAGCAAACAATATCGCCGTCTTTTTTAACAATGACATACCCACCATTTGCCTCGTCCATGCCAGTCCATTTAGTTTTTGGTACCATACCTAGCGCAATTGCAACTAGCAAATCTTTGACTTTATACTCGACTAATTCTTGATTGGCATATTTATCATAATGTTTACAAAGATAGGCGACAACGTCAGAAATTTTTTTACCTTTGACGAAGTAAGAGCACAAGAAAAGTAAGCTCAGTAATTCAGGCATTTTATAGTCGTCTAATCATAAAAAGACAACGTAAACTTTTGAACTATTTTTCGTCAATTCTAGGCGACAAGGAAAAGGCGTACAGGCGTACGGCGAGAGTTGTCAACGACGAAGTGACGGAAAATAGTCAAAAGTGTTGTCCTTTTATGGCTAAATGAGTATACAGTCGATCATGGCAAGATTATGATAAAAAGTATTGTCAATCAAGCGATTAAATATCAATTCATATCCTTCATTTCTCAAAAACTCAAGTTTATCTTTAATTTTTGAAGTACCTCACGGTCGTTTCATAAATTTAATTTATCAAACAACATCACAAATTTCCAATAACAGCACACAAAACACGCTCATTTAACAAGCACTGTAAAAGATTTTGTTTCACACTTTTCTTCTTGTTTTTCTT
>NZ_BLLI01000046.1 GCF_011170085.1 Pseudolactococcus hodotermopsidis
TTAGTGATTGAACGACGAAGTCGTGAAGAGCTTAGGGAAGTAGCTATCTACAACGTGCCTTAGCGGTTTAACGCTTAGGCGTTGGAGTGGCTACTCCTTTAGTGATTGAACGACGAAGTCGTGAAGAGCTTAGGGAAGTAGCTATCTACAACGTGCCTTAGCGGTTTAACGCTTAGGCGTTGGAGTGGCTACTCCTTTAGTGATTGAACGACGAAGTCGTGAAGAACTTAGGGAAGTAGCTATGCACAACGTGCCTTAGCGGTTTAACGCTTAGGCGTTGGGTTGGCTACTCCTTTGACGATTGATAAATAATGAAGTTGCAAAGTTCTTAGGGTCTAGTGAATCCTAAGTCTTATAAGTCCTTAACTTTCAAGGAAATCTTACGATTTTCACGTTTTTCAGCGACCTTAAAAACGACCAAAATGCGACCGATTTTCTGCACCACATCAAAAGACATTTCCTCGATTTCTTCCGCCACATCATTGATGTTTGCATCCGAATTTTGCAAAATTGCCACTTTGATGAGTTCGCGCGCATCCAAGGCACGCCGAATGCTCGTCTTGATTTCATTGGTCAAGCCACCTTTACCAATCTGCACAATTGGTGTTAGGTGGTGCGCCTCAGCTCGCAAAAAGCGTTTTTGTTTTCCTGTTAATGTCATGTATTTTCTTTCTTTAATTAACGTCTAGCGCTAATCTTATGTTAATCTCAGATTTCCGCCCCTAACAATCAATCATTTGTAGGGACAATTTGTCTGGAAGATGTTTCTCGTTTTTCGATGCTTAAATGACTTATTTCATCCTATCAATATAATACCACATTTCGATCAAATCAGCGACTTCCGCACCAACACATCCACACCCTCAGGCACCCAAGCGGCAATCACAGCGGGCTGTGCCACGCGAATCCAGCCTAGTCCTGAAAAAACAATGTCCGTTTTTTCTTTTAACGAAAATTCCTTGCGAATGAGTTTTGGGAAATTTGCGACTTCGTCAATCATCGGTGGCACTAATAAGCCTCCCGCATGTTTGGCATAAAAATCAGCTGCACCGTCAAGTTTAGTTCTGTGAAGGGTTAGGTTATTGTCAAAAAAGCCCGTAAAACCTTGCTTGTCGCCCTTGATGTAGTCAAAACGCGCCAGCCCACCCATGAAAAGCGTTTGCCCACTGTTGAGCTGATAAGTTTTCGGCTTAATTTCTTTTTTGGGACTGACCAGTTTCAAGTCTTTCTTGCCAATAAAATGTGCCATTTGATGCCGATGGATGATACCCGGCGTGTCAATAATAAAACTGCCGTCATCAAGCGGAATCTCAATCTTATCAAGGGTTGTGCCAGGAAAACGACTGGTTGTGATCACATCGCTATCGCCCGTTGCATTCTTGATAATCGCATTAATCAGGGTTGATTTGCCAACATTGGTCACGCCGACAACGTAAACATCACGTCCCTTGCGATAAGTTTCAATCTCATTCATGAGGGAAGCGATGTCATCTCTGTTAAAAGCGCTCGCAAGCACAACATCAACAGGTCTCAGCCCAGCCTCATGTGCACGCTCGCGGAGCCATTGCCTAACCTTGCTTTCCTTGACCGACTTGGGTAAAATATCGCGCTTATTACCGACAAGTAGCACATCATTTCCCGACACAAAACGGTGCAGACTTGGAATGACTGAACCATTGAAGTCAAAAATGTCGATAACATTGACAACTAGCGCATCAGCATTGCCAACCTCTGTCAACAGGCGCAAAAACTCGTCATCACTGATATTAACATCAGCAATTTCGTTGTAATGGCGTAACCGAAAACAACGCTGACAATAGAGTTCTCCCGTCTCCAAACCCTTATCTAGCGCCGATTGTGGCGTGTAACCCAAAGCGTTCTTATCGCTCGTTTGGATAACTGCGCCACAGCCAATACAGCGCACCCCTTCCACTTCTTGTAACTCTAAATCATGTTCTGCCACTCGGGTTCTCCATATTTTTCTATCAACTTGCGCCAAACACGGCGTTCGCGCGCGCGATTCAATTTCGTATTCCACGCATCCGACTCAACCAACGGTCTTACCAAAACACTGCGAACGCCTGCACGCTTACTAGCGCGAATATCCGTCATCAGCTGATCACCGACCATAACCACATGCTCGGGCTTTTCATCAACCAGTTTCAGCGCTTTTTTGATGCCAATGTCAAAAGGTTTCATTGCACGACTGACAAATGCAACGTCGAATCGCTTGACAGCTCTTTCAACACGACTTAGTTTGTTATTTGACACAACGATGACCTTGATATTTGTCGCTTTCATTTCTGCCAACCATGCCCGCATTTCAGGTGTGCCGTCAGGATTATTCCAAGCGGTCAAAGTATTATCCAAATCAACAAAAACCGCACGTATGTCATGTCGCCGTAAACTCTCCGCATTCAGCTGATAAGCAGCATTCAGCAGAAAATCAGGCTTGTAATTTTCAATACTCATAGAACTATTATACCATAATTTAGCAAGCAAAAAATCCCGACAGCAAGCAAACTGACGAGATTTATCTAAAAATAATTAGTTTGTCGTCAAAAATAAAGCAGGAAAAATAATGAGCGCTAAAATAATTGCTGAAACGAGAAAGCCTGCATGAAAGCCTATTTCAGCACCATTTACCGCCGTCATAGCGCCAACAATTGTGGCAAGTAAAGCCGTGCCAAAACTTGATCCGAGATTTTCAATAATATTGACGCCGATACTTGCTTGGGGTAGTTCCTTGTCGTCAAGTCCAGTGTAGGCGTCACTTGTTAGCGGAATCGTGACACCACCGACACTTGCGCCACGAATGAAAAGAGCGAGTGAAAGCCAGATAAGAGACGTTTGACTATTGATGAAAATCAGCGGTAGCGTGCCAAGCAGCGACAAACCGACACTGACTAGCACAACTTTTTTTGCACCAACTTTATCAATCATCTTCCCAATATGAGAACGAGTGACTAGCATGCCTAACCCTTGTGGCATCAGCGCTAGCGCTGCCTCAATCGTTGTCAACTGTAACATGTTTTGAAAAAATAGCGGGAGAATCAACATAGGCCCCATAATCGCAATG
This sequence comes from Pseudolactococcus hodotermopsidis, assembly GCF_011170085.1. Taxonomy (GTDB): domain Bacteria; phylum Bacillota; class Bacilli; order Lactobacillales; family Streptococcaceae; genus Pseudolactococcus; species Pseudolactococcus hodotermopsidis. The sequence continues at coordinate 3,080 of NZ_BLLI01000046.1, forward strand.
TTGGCGAGGAAAAGTCCGACGCTTGTCGCTCTAAATGTTATGTGGCGAAACAAAGTCAAGGGTAGCACGGTTTGGCGAGTGCTGTGACGATCGTAAATGGCGTAAACAAAAGCGAGCGCAAGACCTGTCATCAGCCAAATCAAGCTGTCACGATTGGCGAAACTGGCAGCATCCGCCGCTTTTGAAATGCCGAAAATCAGCGCTACACTCATAAGTGCAAGGGTCGAAATGCCAAAAATATCAAGCCGACTGGTCTTGTCAAATGCTGGAAAAGTCGGGAGATTGCGCATCATCAAAGGTACGGCAATCAGCACCACAGCAACATTGATATAAAAAATCCAATGCCAAGAGGCGACATCGACGATAAAACCGCCAAGCACAGGACCAAAAATCGGTCCGAAAATCATGGGCGTGGTCACGATAGAAATTACCTTGCCAATGTTTTTAGGTCCCGCCGTTTTGACCAGCAAAGTTGACATCAAGGGTGTGATGATACCTGCGCTAAAACCTTGTAGCAAGCGGAAAATAATGAAAATCGTGACAGACCAACTCAGACCCGCAAGAATCGAAGTCAGCCCAAAAGCAACGACGGATAAAATCAACACTTTTTTGCCGTCAAAGCGATTCATCAGCCACCCCGAAATCGGCACAGCCACAGCGAGCGCAAGCACATAGCCCGTAATCGCCCACTGAATCAGAGCAAGTGTCGTTGAAAAATCAGTCGTAAGATCTTGCACAGCAATATTGACCATGGTCGCATCCAGCATTGGCGCAATTGCTGCAAGCGTGATTGTCCAAGCCGCAAGTAGCGTTGCGCGTGGTATTTTTGTTTGAGTTGTCATCGTTTGAGATACCTTTCTTGTTTTGATAAGAATAATGTTTCCTTGTCAACATAATCAGTCTACATTATTTTTGTTTCTTTGTCAACAAAAATAATGTAAAAAAATAAGACTTGGTAAAAGTCTTACAAACTCATAAAATTGTTGACAAGAAAAAATGAGCTAGATTTTCCAAATCCTGCATCACGCCATCTAACCTTGTGACGACGATTAGTTGGCGCTAAAAAATCTTATCTCAATTCCGCATCCAAATGGTCATTATACTTGGCAACAAATCGGGCAACAACAGCCAATTCTTCCTCAGAAAATGCTGCAAAAACCGTCTTATCTGCCTCAATAAAATCAGCATGTAGACGCCTGTGAATTGCATCAATTCGCCTTCCCTCATCCGTCAGCGTGAAATAAATCTCCTTTTTATTTTCAGGTTTCTGAAAACTTTCGATAATCCCTTTTTTCTGCAACTTTCGCGTCATTTTACTGATTGCCCCACGCGTCATATAAAGCGCACTCGCAAGCCGTGTGACGTTGGCATTAGCGTGCTTACCGACATATTCGATATAGGAAATCTCCGACAGCGAAAAACCCGCCATTGCGCGCGCCATGATAGGCTTGCGGAAAAGGAGCATTTTATTGTTAATATCGCCGATTCCCGACATGATTTCTTGTGATTTTTCCATAAATCAATTATAACATGAAATGTTCAGCAATGTAGATAAAATCAATTTCAACACTAAAGCATGAAATATTGATAACGTTTTTATGAGAAAAACAGAAAATCTCGCCATACTAGCATGACGAGATTTTCCAAAGGAGTTTGTTAATTTATGAAAAAATATTTTAGGAATAAATTTATTATAAGCTAAGAAACTTAAATAAACCTTAACTTAAATTTTATCTTTTCCATTTATCAAAGAAGCCTTCCGATTTCTGCGCTGAAACACTTTGACCACTCGCTTTAGCAAAGGCTAAGAGTGCCTCTTTTTGCGCATCGTTGAGTTTCTTTGGCGTGATAAGATTGACGATAACTTGCTGGTCGCCATTACTCGAACCATGCAATTTTGGCGCACCTTTGCCACGCAAACGGAAAGTTTGACCTGTTTGCGTACCCGCTGGGATTTTCAGCTTGACATTGCCGTGAACTGTGGGCACTTCAATTTCATCGCCAAGCGCTGCTTGGACAAATTGGAGTGGCATATTGTAGTAAATTTCCGAGCCATCACGCTCAAATTTGTCAGATGCTGCAACATTGAAAATCACATACAAATCGCCATAGGGGCCGCTATTGACACCCGCATCGCCACCACCAGCCATACGCATTTGCTGACCTGTTTCGACACCAGCAGGGACTTTCACCTTGACTTTGTGTGCTTGTTTTTCGTGACCTGTACCGTGACAAGTCGGACATTTTTCCTTAATTTCTTTACCTGTGCCGTGACAAACATCACAAGTTGCCGTCGTCATCACGCGCCCAAGCGGTGTATCGCGTGCCACTTGAACCTGACCGCGACCGCCACACTTGCTACAAGTAATCGGCTGTGTACCAGGTTTTGCGCCACTACCATTACACGTATAACATTCCTGTTCGCGCTGATAACTGATTTCTTTTTCAACGCCGAAAATCGCCTCTTCAAATTTCAAATTAATGCGATATTGCAAATCAGCACCTTGGCGTGGTGCAGTCGGATTGCTACGACCACCGCCACCACCGAAAAATGATGAAAAAATGTCATCAAAGCCGCCGAAACCACCGCCGCCAGAAAAGCCTTCAAAACCACCAAAGCCTCCGCCGCCACCGAAACCGCCATTAGCTCCCGCAGCGCCAAACTGGTCATATGAAGCACGCTTTTGCTCGTCGCCCAAGGTCTCGTAAGCCTCTTGAATGTCCTTGTACTTGTCCTCAGCACCCGCCTCTTTATTGATGTCTGGATGATATTGCTTGGATAATTTGCGATAGGCTTTTTTTATCTCATCTTGACTTGCTGACTTACTCACACCTAAACGATCATAAAATTCTGTATTGTTCACGTTAAAACCTCTTTAACTTTTAGTAGTAACTCTATTTTACCATGTTTGACCAATTTTGACAAAATAATTAGCACTCTTTTTTCAGAGTGCTAAAATTTTATTTTTTTATCAAAGTTAGGACATTCTTATTCAAAACCAGTTTAGCGAAAATAAGGATAATCGCAATAGGTATGATAACACTGAGAATCAAGGCAACTACATTAAAACCTTTATTTTCCATGAACAAAGGTATAATGAAGTCAAAAATAGAGAAGAAGACAATCAACACATAAAAGGGCAGACTAAACTTCCTAATCCGAATATAAGCACTTTCTTGTTCTAGTGAATATTTCGTTTGCATCCAAATGGTCAAGGGTAAGCACAAAACAGCGACAAAGATTAGGAAAGTTTGTGCATTTAACAGCCCACTTGGTGAAAATGGAGAAGGGAACCGCGTTATGCCTAACAAGTTTTGTAAATTACCCAAAGCAATGCTAGCTGCTAGCACAATGCCAACGCCTGTGATTATCTTATAAATCGGATTGCCAACAAGTGCATGAACAAATGTCACAAAAATCGTTGCCGCAAAGATATACGAAAAGTAATCAACTGAATAGTTTAAGATGTCCCACCACGGCACCACCGCATACTTAGCTGGTATGAAAAGAGGGCGCGTTATTTCTGTCACAACTGTCAATACGCTGGCTAAAGCAAAGGGAATTACTAACCAATAGATAACTTGACTAACACCCAACAAGTTACCATTGCCTGTTCTTGAGCGAATAAAAGCTGGCAATTTTTTCCATTGGTCAATTATCAAAACCAAGGCATACAAGCCAACAAACACTAAAAGTGGTATGCCAATCATGCCAACTTTATTTAGCGTGACATCAAAAGCTCCGTTCCCATGATGATAGATTAGCCATTTAGGATTTTGAGCTTGAAATCTTTCGTAATGTACATCCGTTGTTTTATAATATGCCAACTGCTGATCTCTAAAAACATCAAAATCTTCTGGCATTTTAGCATAATAAGCACTAACTCTCGGATCAGTTTTAAGACTATAATCGATACTAACGAGACTCAGATAAGTCTCCGCATTATCAAATGTGTTATAGACCTCAGCATTATTAGTCGTCTTCTTCCCCAAATAATCACGAATCTCACGATAGTGGTAAGCATCCATGTTTTTATCAACTACCTTTTCCCAACTATGCCAGTTCACACTATCAACCACCATACTCCCCACACCAAAGAGGACAATCAAGCTATAAAAGGCAATCAACCAGTTCTTCCGCAATTTAAAATAGGCTTTCAATACATTTTTCATACCCCACCTAATTCCTTTCTGAAAACATCCTCGGTCGTCACAGGCAATATCTCGACAAATCTATAAGTCGTGCTATCTGCAAAAATCGCTGACACCAACTCCTCTGAGATTAGAGCAACATAGACACGCCCGCGGTTTTCGAGAATCGTTGCGACATCCGTCAGATTTGACGGCAACTTATCCCCCTCATAAACGAACTGAATTTTGACAATATCAGCCTCATTATCCTGTTCAGTAATGATTGTATCATTTATCAATAAAATTCTGTCCGCAAGACTATCAAGCTCTGCCAGATTGTGCGTGGCAATCATAACCGCACGACAATTATCCACTGCTTCAAGCAAAATTTGTTTGAAATAATCCTTGATGAAAACGTCAAGGCCATCAAGCGGTTCATCAAAGAGCAAATACTCAGCTTGGCTCGCAATCCCAGCCGCGATATAAATCAACACTTTTTGCCCTTTTGAAAATGAGGCAATCGGTTTAGTTGTTGACAAATTTTGGGTCGCCAAAATGTCTTTAAAATGTGCCAAATCAAACTTAGGATAGAAAATCTTCAAGACAGCCGCAGCCGTATCAGCAGTGTAGGCCGTCATCCAGTTGCTCTGCGTATCCAGATAAAAAATCGTTTCCCGTCCCTTATCTCCTAAAATAACCGTGCCACTATCGCCTTGCATCTCACCCGCTATCAAACGCATCAAGGTCGTTTTGCCCGCACCATTGCGCCCGACAAGACCGATAACACTACCTTTTGTCATCTCAAAAGAGACATTCGCCAAAATAGGTGTCCCCTCAATGGCTTTACTTAAATTTTCAACTTTCAAAGTCATGATAAACTCCTTCTATAATCTCTAACAAAGTCTCTTTTGTCACACAATTATCACGCATTTCCCGAATCAATTCTGTAAATTGTGCCGTCAAATCCGCCACATGTACCGCCTGTAAAGTGTCAATATCATCACTGATAAAATTCCCTTTACTAGGAATGGAGTTAATCACACCCTCATTTTCCAAAGTTTTGTAAACTTTTACCGCTGTATTAGGATTGATATTATTTTCCAAGGCGAATTTACGTACACTGGGCAATTTGTCGCCCGCATGTAAAATGCCCGCAGCAATTTCAGCCTTGATTGCTAGAACTAATTGCTCATAAATTGCTAATTTGCGCATTTCTCCTACCTTTCGTTTTGTGTTACATGTGCCATTGTATCTAGTACAAGTGATTTTGTCAAGAAAAATGACACATTTTATATATTCAATAACTTATCAGCCAACTAAAGTTTTGAAAAACTCTGTCATTTTATTTAAAAGCGGATTGATTGGCAACTCATAATTGCCAGACGACTGCCAAATAAAGCCTTTGAAATTCTGCTTAAATTTCAGCACACCTTGATCTGACTTATCTGGTGCATTGACCCCCAAAAAGTTGTAAAAGTCGATTTTATGCTCAAAAGCATACCGCATCATATTTGCTTGAATCAAAAATGGCGCTGAAAACTGAGCAAACTGGCTATACATGCCACTAAACATGTACAAAACTTCATTTGGCATGATAAAAAATTGAGCTGCTGCAAGTATCACGTCCTTATCGCCGTACTCTTGTGCAAGCGCAACCGCCTCTTTTTTGCGCTTAGCCAAACTCGCAAATTGCGCCTGAAATTGCTTTAATTTATTTAGATTTTTATCATTTTCGGGCTGACTTTGCAGTTTTGCCATGGCTTTTAACAGCGTTTCAGATTCCTTTTCAATAGTGGCTGAATAATTGACAAAGTTAAGTTTAGCAGTTACGAATTTCACTTGCTCGCCATAAGCCTTAAAAGCCGACTGATAATAAGCCAAATCACGTGTTGCAAAATTGCGCCGTTCTCCCGCCTCATCAATCACTTTTTTAAATTCTGCCAACTCATCATAGCCCAATTCTTCAATCACGATTCCGAATTTTTGCGCTTTCTTGATATTTCGCAAGGCATTTTCGCTAAATGACTGCTGTAATTGGTCAAAAGTCTCAAATTCTGATAAATTTTTCCCATAATTATACCGAAAATCTTTCTCAAAGGCATTTAATTGCCCCTCAGCAAAGCCAAGTTGCGTATAAAAATCAGACAAATCTTGATTGCAAGCCACTGTTTTCTCCCAATCATCTGCGTATTGTGCAACTTTTTTGTTGGAATGAATGACGAGTTTTAAAACACCTCGTTTTTTTAGAACAGCTGTCAAACCAGTTATCAGTTCCTCATTATCCGAAAAAGCTTGCGAAAAATACGGATTACCATGCACTTCAGCCAAATAACCAAAACGAACTTTGACCAACGTGATTAAAATCGCCGCAAGTATGTCAGCGCCATTTTTTACCGCAAAATAAAGTGGCACACGCCCAAGCGACTGCTGCAAATCACCAAATGCCTTCGTTTGCTGAAAATGAATCGCATCACGTTTGGCGACAAAAGCAGAAAATTCAGCAGATGACAATTCCAAAAATTGTTGATTTTCTAAGCCAGTCCCTTTTGAAAACTTAGGTGTGCGCGTTAAGAAAGGATGTCCCTTAACTGAAAAAAATGCGTTTGAGTGTTTATTATTTTCCATCATGAATTGACCTCCTTATCTTCTTTTTGTATCTTTTGTACCATTATATCTAGTACACAAAAAATTGTCAAGTAAAAAATCGCAATTTCTCACGATTTTTTATCTATTTCTTCAATTTTTGATAAATTCGATAAATGGGTGTGGCAATAACAGTGAAAAAAATCGTTAAAATTGTCAGCATAAGAACAGGAATCAGCAAAATCAATCGCGGAATATAGCCGAAAATCATCGGACGTTGTGCTGCTCTGTGAACGGTATCAATCTCCGCATCCAAACGTTCAAACTCCGCTTCAATTCGACGAGAAACTTCCGCAATGCCAGCCGCATCCATTTTTTTAATATCCGAAATATCAATCAGATTACCAAAATTCATATCAATCCGCTCACGTCGCATCAAGCCACCAAAACTCAACGGACCTTGATAAACAGATGGCATAATCCGAACTTTCGCCATTTTCGCAATCAGCGCCACACCACCCTTAATATCCGTCGAATGACGTGAACCAGACGGAAACATAATCAGCGATTTTTTGGACGTTTTCAGCATTTTGACAGGATATTTGATTGTGCTAGGATTTGGATTATCGCGATCAATAGGAAAAGCGCCACATTTTTCAATCCAGAAACCAAAAAACGGATTCTTAAACAACTGTCTTTTCGCCATAAAAATAAACTGCTTGGGCTTGGTCGCAAAAGCCATATAAACGGGGTCCCACCACGTTCGATGTGGTGCAACAAACACATAATTTTCATCAGAATCAGGAATTTTATCCTTATTGTGAAAATGCGCATTACCATTGAGCATCCATAGCAGCATTATAACAAAATTTTTGAGATAAACGAAGAACATAATTTTTCCTTTTTTTAATTAATCAAATGAGCGCACATTTAGTCACAACAAAAATAGACTTTCGTCTATTTTACCATATTCTCCCTCATCTGACCAATTTATTTTCCGTCTCATGAATCTCGTCAACCTCAAAACTAGCAGCCGTGAAAGCTTTGGCAATTTCAGCCATGGGGAGCTTACCAATCAGCTGAATTTCAACGATTGATTGCTTATGTTCAAGATTGATTTGGGCAATACTTCTAACATCCAAGTCATTTTTAGCAAGAATATCCGCTACTTTTTCCAGAGAGCCGACAACATCCGGCATAATCACGCGAATGCGCACGCCAGCCTCGCCGTAACCGACAATTTTCAAAAATGCCCCATAAACGTCCTTAGATGTGATAATCCCGCTGACCTGCTCGTTGTCCACAACAGGCAAGACACCGACACTGTTTTGGCGCATCATGTAAACCGCGTCCTCAAGCGCCGCATTTTTGGAAATGGTTAAAACATCCTTAATCATCACCTCACCAACAGTCGTTTTGTTGAGCAGATAATTCATCTCATAAACCGACAAAGTGGTCGAAACCGATGGACTCGCTTTCTCAATCGTCCCAGCCGATACCAAACCGACCAATTTATCATTTGCCATGACTGGCAAGCGATGAATGTGCTGCTCTTTCATGATGTCCGCAGCTCGCGCTACTTTCGTTTCGGGCGATACATAGATGACTTTTTTGGTCATAAAATCTTTTACTGCCATATGAGAACCTACTTTCTATTCTTGCTTACTTGTTTAAATCTATTTTACCACGCCACCTAGCAAAAAAGCACGCCATAACTGCGCACTTTCACATTTTTAGCCACCCAAGTAAGCCTTGCGTACTTCATCAGAAGTCAGCAGTTCCTCGCCTGTCCCCGACAAGACGACCTTACCTGTCTCCAAAACATAGCCACGATCAGCGATAGACAGCGCCATATTGGCATTTTGCTCAATCAGCAGAACCGTTGTGCCTTGTTTTTGAATATCTTTGATAATCTCAAAAATCTCTTGGATGAAAATCGGCGCAAGTCCCATTGATGGCTCATCCAAAAGTAAAAGTTTGGGCTCACTCATCAGCGCCCGCCCCATGGCAAGCATTTGTTGCTCGCCACCTGACAAGGTGGCAGCATCTTGCGTTTTACGCTCTTCCAAGCGCGGAAAACGTTGAAAAACATGCTTCAGATTTTGCGCATTTTGCTCACGATTCTTACGGAGGAAAGCACCCATTTCCAAGTTTTCCATAACCGAAAGCCCTGGAAAAACGTGACGTCCTTCAGGTACTTGTGACAAACCACTTGCCACAATTTTCTGAGCGGGCATTTTTTGAATTTCTTGTCCCTCAAATGAAATTGTCCCATTTGACGGTCGAACAAGACCCGAAATCGTCCGCAAAATTGACGTTTTTCCCGCACCATTAGCACCAATCAAGGACACAACTTCGCCCTCATTGACCTCAAAAGAAACATCACGCACAGCTTGGATAACGCCATAATGAACATCAAGATTTTTAACTTCTAACATAGCCATCAAGCTTCACCTCCCAGATAAGATTCGATAACACGTTTGTCATTCTTGATTTCCTCAGGCGTACCGTGAGCAATGAGCCTGCCATATTCCAGCACATAAATACGTTCTGTGACATTCATAACCAAACTCATATCATGCTCAATCAAAAGAATCGTAATGTTAAATTGTTGCTGAATTTGCTTAATTAAAGCTGTCAATTCCGCCGTTTCTTGCGGATTCATACCTGCTGCTGGCTCGTCCAAGAAAAGAATTTTTGGTTTCGTTGCAAGCGCACGCACAATCTCCAAGCGACGTTGCTCGCCGTAAGGCAAATTTTTCGCAAGACTATCATGTTTAACATCCAAATCAAAAATCGCAAGCAATTCGAGCGCCTCTTTTTTCATCTCTTCTTCTTGCTTATAATAGCCTGGCAAACGGAAAAATGATTCAAAAAGTTTGGCTTTTTTACGCGTTCCCATGGCAATGAGGACGTTATCCAGAACGCTCAAATCTTTAAACAAACGGATATTTTGGAAAGTCCGCGACAAACCAGCGGCAGCGATTTTGTAAGTCGGCATGCCATTTAAAATTTTTCCGTCAAGTGTCACTGTCCCTTCAGTCGGCACATAAACGCCTGTCAAAAGGTTGAACAAAGTCGTTTTACCAGCGCCATTTGGACCGATAAGCCCGACAAGCTCTGATTCGCCAAGTTCGATATTGACATCACCGACAGCAGTCAGACCGCCGAAGTTTTTGGTCAGATTTTTTACTTCAAGAAGTGCCATGTTAGTTAGCCTCCTTATTTTCTTTTTTATTAAAAATACGTGAGAGTTTAAATTCCCATGTACCGAGTAAGCCTCCTGGACGGAAAATCATCACGAGAATCAAGACAAGTGAGTAGATAATCATCCGAATAGCACCGAAATCTTGGAGGAACATATTGAGCAAGCCCAAAATAACAGCTGCAATAACTGTCCCTGTGATTGAACCCAAACCGCCAAGAACAACGATTATCAGGGCATCAACCGACTTCATCCATGTAAAGTCTTTGGGTGTTACCGTTCCGATAAAGCCTGCGTACAGACTCCCTGCAACTGCTGTGACCATTGCGCCAATCGTAAAAGCAATAACCTTGACCCGTGTGACGTTGACCCCCATAGACTCTGATGCAATCTCGTCCTCGCGCACCGACAAAGTGGCACGACCAGAGGGCGAGTTGATAAAGTTGAGGATAAGGATGAGAATGGCAACAGCAAAGACAAAAGTCATGCCCCAGTCTGTAAAGAGGATAATTCCCGACAGACCCGCAGCACCATTGGTCAACTCGCCACCGTTCATGATGAGAATGCGGATAATCTCAGATACGCCAAGTGTTGCAATCGCAAGATAGTCGCCTTTCAAACGCAAGGTCGGATAACCGACAAGCACGGCAACACCTCCCGCAACAAGCGCACCAATCGCCATTGACAAGAAGATTGACCCCCAAGTTGCTGGCATATGCGCTGTCACAATCGCCGTACCATAAGCACCAATCGCCATGAAACCAGCCGAGCCAAAAGAAAACTGCCCCGTGAAACCAACAACCAGATTAAGACCAACGGCAACAATCAAGTTAATCCCGATTTGAGAGATGATTTGCGCCACGAAAGCATTGATAATGCCAGCAACAATCAAGGCATAAAGGATGCCATAGACAACCGCAATAATCGCAAGCCAGATGATATTTATTTTCAGATTTTTCTTCATCGTCTATACCTTCTCTTTCACGTTTTTACCGAGAATGCCAGCAGGACGGATAAGCAGGATGATAATCAAAACGGCGTAAACCACAGCATCCTTGTAACCAGCCACCCATGACAATTTGCCAGGGAGCGATTGTGCTAGCGTCTCCAAAAGACCGATAACAATCCCACCGAGTGCTGCACCAGGAATAATCCCAATGCCTCCAAGAACAGCAGCAACAAAGGCTTTAAGTCCTGGTGCCATGCCCATAAGTGGGTCAATTGACCCATAATACAAACCAATCAAGACACCCGCAGCACCCGCAAGCGCTGAACCAAGCGCAAAGGTAAAGGAAATTGTTTGGTCAACGTTAATGCCCATCAATCGTGCTGCATCAGCCTCAACAGACACCGCACGCATGGCTTTACCCATTTTTGTTTTCTTGACAATCAGTTGCAAGAGAAGCATCAAAATCACAGCAGTTATCAAAATCATCAATTGAACATTTGTAATTGAAACACTGCCAAACGAGTATTTGTGGACTTTAATCGCACTTGGAAATTGACGTGAGGCTGATCCAACAAAATAAATCATGACATTTTCCAGAAAAAATGACACACCAATCGCTGTAATCAGAGCTGCGACTTTCGTCGACTTACGAAGTGGGCGATAGGCTAGAAACTCTATCACCATGCCCAAAATCGCACATCCGACCATTGACAAGACAAGCGCAACGAAAAAGTTCAGGTGTAGACTGTTGATGAAATAATAGCCCATGAAAGCGCCCATCATATAGACGTCCCCATGCGCAAAGTTGATGAGCTTGATAATCCCGTAAACCATGGTGTAACCAAGCGCAATCAGCGCATAGACACTCCCGAGAATCAAGCCGTTTACAATAATTTGCATTGCTTTTCTCCATTTTTAACAAGTATAATATGACTGTCTGATAGACAATTATCCTATTATTTTACCATAATTTTCAGAAAATTCAAGTTGCCTGACTTTTATTTTTCTAATTTTAAAAAAACTGCTAAATTATTATATTTTTGTTTATTATTTGAAAACTTTATGGTATAATAGTAATGGACTTGTTTTTATGGCAAATTTCACAATGAGCCAGTTAATCAATACTATAAATTGCTGAACTTTTCTATAGGCAATAGGAAATTCAAAAATAGTAAGGCATAGTTGTAGAAACAAATATAAATATTTTTAAATAAGAAAAGGTAATTTCACTCATGGGAAAGCACGATTTACAACAAAAATACGGCAAGTTAGTTGCCTATAAACCAAGCAAAACAACTTCTACCAAAATAGCAATCAGTGCGGGTGCTTTTTTGACTACGTTGGGCTTTGCACATGCAGCTTCGGCAGAAAGTTATACAGTTAAATCAGGCGATAGTCTTTGGGCAATTTCGCAACAATACGATACAACAGTTGCTGAACTTGCTAAAATCAATAACATTTCAGATCCCGCTGTCCTTTCAATTGGTCAAAAAATCGAGACTTCCGCAACTGCTGTTCAAAACGCGACAGCTCCTCAAGCGCCAGCAGCTACTACTCCTGCTCCTGCGCCAACACCAACTGAAATAATTAAAGAAATTCCAGCTGTTACTTATACTGTTAAAGCAGGTGATACTTTAGGTGCTATCGCAGATCAATATGATGTTTCTGTCGCTGAAATTGCCAAAAATTCTGGTATTCAAAATCAAAATTTCATCTTTATTGGTCAAAATTTGATTATCACGCCAGCTCGTACTGAAAAAGTCGCCAGTACACCTGAAACACCGGCGACGCCTGCACCAAAACCAGTTGAACTCCCAGCAGTTACCTATACTGTTAAAGCGGGCGATACATTAAGCACTATTGCTATTTCACAAAAAGTGTCTGTTGCTGATATTGTCAAATATTCTAATATTACAAATCCTAACCTCATTTTTGTCAATCAAAAATTGATACTCAAACCTGCTACTGTGGTAAATCCTGATACAGGAGATATTGCTAATACTGGTAGTGCGGGCGAGGCAAGCGATGGTTATGTCAACGTACCACTTGATGTAACTGTTGGTCCTTATAGCAACGGCAATACATATGCTTCTGGCAATTGTACTTGGTATGTCAAAGATGTCTTTAAAGCGCGTATGGGCGATTGGTGGGGCAATGCGAAAGATTGGACAGCAAGTGCCCAACGCGAAGGCTTTGTTGTTGATGATAAACCAGTTGCTAACTTGACAATCGCTGTATTTGCACCAGGTAGTGCAGGTGCAGACAAAACTTATGGCCACGTCGCAGTTGTTGTTGGCGTTTCTGAGGATACTGTAACTGTTAAAGAAATGAATGGAACAGCTGGTTTAGGTAAAACAAATACACGCATTGTTCCTAAAAATTCAGCTTCTTATATCCACATGGATTACTAAAAATGAACAATATCAGAACTTTACGATTCTGATATTTTTTGTATAAAAAAACTTTCTGACGTCAAATCATCAGAAAGTTTTTCTTTACGCCTATTTCAGTCTGCAAACTTCGTAAACTGTGACACTGTTTGAAAAAGCTGAATTTTTTGCCTTTTATGGCTTAACAATATCAGCTGAAACTTCTTTGGCTTTTTCAAGTTTAACGAGGTAAGCTGATTTGACTGGGTCGTGGTTTTTATCAATCGTGATAGTGCCTGTCACGCCTTCAAAATCTTTAAGTTTGGCAAGGCCTTCGGCAACATCTACTGATGTTTTGGCTTTTTCAGCCTTCGCTGCTGCTGCAACCATCATAACTGAATCATAGGCACAAGCTGCGTAGGCAGAGGGTTCTTCGCCGAATTTTTCTTTATAATTTTTGATGAAATTTGCTGTTTTATCGTTGGCTGGCTTGAGGCTTGAAAAACCTGAGACAAAGTAGATGTCACTAGCGGCTTCGGGTCCTGCAAGTTCGGCAAATGTTGGATCAGCAAGTACATCGCCACCAATAACCGGCACCTCAATCCCAAGCTCACGCGCTTGTTTGACCAAAATCCCCGCCTCTTGATAATAACCTAAAACTAATAAAGTACCGAATTTTTCTTTAGATAACTTTGATAATTGTGCTTGGAAATCTTTTTCGCCTGCTTGGTAAGTCGCCACTTCAACAATTTTGCCCTTGTAATTTTTCTTGAAGTTTTGATAAAGCCCTTTTGCATAATCTGACGAATTATCATAATAGACAGCAACAGTATCAGAAACTAACGTATCTGTCACAAAGTTTGAAATAACTTTCCCTTGAAATGAATCTGGGAAAATCGCACGGAAAACGTATTTTTCAACTTTGCCATCCTTATGTGTCAATTCATCATTTGTTGCTGTTGGTGCAACAATTGGCACAGCAAATTTTGTGGCATTTGGAATCATTGCCTTTGTTGAAGATGAGGCGTTAGTGCCAATAACAGCGTTGACTTTATCATTTGACATGAGATTAGCAGCAACTGTTGCTGCCTCAGCATTGTCAGACTTGTTATCTTTTTTAATCACTTCGATTTTTTTGCCATTGATACCACCGTCTGCATTCAATTCAGCGACTGCCATATCTGCACCACGACTTCCTGATTCGCCATACGCCGCAACAGCACCTGTCATTTCGATGTCATAGCCAATCTTGAAAGTTTTGCCAATTTCATTTCCGGAGGAGGCAGTTGATGCCCCAGGTGCTGCGCCACAGGCAGCAAGCATCAGAACAGCAGTAACTGCTGTCAAACCAACGAAAACTTTAGACAATTTTTTCATGATTAGCTCCTTAGAAGATATTGAGCCGACTTCTGTGAGCCGTCACTCTTAATTTGGAATAGTTTTAAAAACTTACAACGATTTTTAAACCTCTCCTTTATTTGTATTTATGCCATTTTACCAATTTTCAGAAAATTGTCAAGCCTATTTTCTGAAAATAGTCAAAAATATCATTCGAAAGTGATAATGTCCTAAGTAGGTCGAAACATAAAATGTCCCAAATGTTAAACTAATACTTATGAAAAGGATATTACTCACTGTGAATGAATTGAAAAAGTATCGTGTTATCA
>NZ_BLLI01000047.1 GCF_011170085.1 Pseudolactococcus hodotermopsidis
TGCTAAAATCAAAACCTTTAAGTGTATGGCTCAGAAATATCGTAATCGAAGAAAGAGGCACTTACTTCGGGCGTCCTTAATTTGTGGTATTATCAATTTCGAAATTTAATTTCGGGAGAAGTCTAATGTTCTTAGAAAATAAAAGAGGAGATTGAAAATGGTAAAAGTATATGTCACAAACAATCAGTTTGAGGCAGACCAGTTGTATTTTCTGAGTATGATTATGATGAAATGACAGATAATTCAGATTTTTTTCGTGAAAATGACTACTCACTCACGCTTGATGAAAAAACTTGTTTTTTGCAAACTAGCTATTCGGGATGGTGGCAGAAGAAGTTGTTAATCAAGAAAGATTGGCAACTGCAGGAATTTTTGGTGGCAAGACAAACTATCAAGAGTTTTTGAGACAACATTTGTTGGTTTTGGAGTTCTTTCCTTATCATTCGGTAAAATGGTCGAAAAAATACGTAGAGAACGATTTGACAAGTCAAAAATATAACTTTGAGTTACTCGAATATTTAATGGCGCAAGGAAAGACCGTAAATGCGTACAAAAGAGCAGTGGCTGCGCGCTGTACCTAAACTTGTCGATTACGACTATCATATCTTGAAAATCCACAAAACGTAGCGATTTCAAAAGGAAATGTTGTCAAAGAAAAATAACGATGAAATAAAATAAAAAAACTTGCCACTCACATGACAAGTTTTTTCTATAAGCTTACTTACTATTCTTTAACAACAAATCACGAATCTCTTTAAGTGTCTCGATTTCCTCGTCAATTTCTTCCTCTTCTTCTGTTTTATTGGCAGAAAAGAGTTTGTTAATCGTTTTGATTAAAATGAAAATAACAAAGGCGGTAATCAAGAAATTCAGCACATCATTTAAAAACTCACCATAGGCAAAAGTGGCGTTGCCGAGTTTAAAACTGAGCTTAGCAAGCGCGCCGTCGGTTGCAAAAATGCCAATTAGCGGATTAATCAGATTGTCCACCAAAGATTTGACAATGGCGGTAAAAGCGCCCCCGATAATCACACCAACCGCTAAGTCTAGCACGTTTCCGCGCAAAATAAAGTCTTTAAATTCTTTCAACATCGAAAGTTTCCTCCATTTAATTAAAATAAAATAGTTTTTGTAGATAAGTCGAAAAGCTAAGCATTTAGATAATGCCAAGTGGCGCAGAGCGACTTGCCATAAAAACCATTTTACCACAAATAATCGAAAATCTTTAACAAAAACAAGCATAAAAGGCTTGCAATTTCCTTAAGATAGTGCTATTATAGAAAGGTACTGCGTAAAGCGTGGTATGTAGCAGAGAAGCGAGAGGTTGTGATACACCCGGGGGCGTTGCCACGCAACCGCGTATTAGTTTTCTCGTGGAGCTAGCCTATTCTAAGAAATAGACGAGAGGAGAAAAAATGGCAAACAAAAAAATCCGCATTCGTTTGAAAGCGTATGAACATGGTATTCTTGATCAAGCGGCTGAAAAAATCGTAGAAACTGCGAAACGTACTGACGCATCGGTAGCAGGGCCAATCCCACTTCCGACTGACCGTTCAGTTTACACAGTCATCCGTGCGACTCACAAATACAAAGATTCACGCGAACAATTTGAAATGCGTACCCACAAACGTTTGATCGACATCATTAACCCAACACAAAAAACTGTTGACGGTTTGATGAAACTCGATTTGCCAAGTGGTGTCAACATCGAAATTAAACTATAAGAAAGGAACTCTAATGACAAAAGGAATCTTAGGGAAAAAAGTGGGAATGACTCAAATTTTTACCGAAACTGGCGAACTTATCCCAGTGACTGTCATTGAAGCTGCAGCTAATGTTGTACTTCAAGTCAAAACAGTAGAAACTGACGGCTACCAAGCTGTTCAAGTTGGTTTTGATGACAAACGTGAAATTTTGAGTAACAAACCTGCCAAAGGTCATGTTGCAAAAGCAAACACTGCTCCTAAGCGCTTCATTCGTGAATTCAAGAACATTGAAGGCTTGGAAGTAGGCGCTGAACTGACAGTAGAACAATTTGAAGCTGGAGATGTTGTTGACGTTACTGGAACGTCAAAAGGTAAAGGTTTCCAAGGGGTTATCAAACGCCATGGACAATCACGCGGGCCAATGGCTCACGGGTCACGTTACCATCGTCGTCCAGGGTCAATGGGTCCTGTTGCACCTAACCGTGTATTCAAAAATAAACACCTTGCAGGTCGCATGGGTGGCAACCGCGTAACGATGCAAAATCTTGTTATCGTACAAGTTGACCCAGAAAAAAATGTGATTCTTGTTAAAGGTAATATCCCAGGTGCTAAGAAATCACTTATCACTATCAAATCAGCAATTAAAGCTAAATAATAAAAGAAAGGAGATAAAGTAACTCATGGCAAACGTAACATTATTTAAACAAGACGGCAGTCAAGCTGGCGAGATTACATTGAACGATGCAGTATTTGGTATTGAACCACATGAATCTGTTGTCTTTGATGTCATTCTTAGCCAACGTGCTAGCCTTCGTCAAGGAACACACGCAGTTAAAAACCGTTCAGCTGTTCGCGGTGGTGGTAGAAAACCATGGCGTCAAAAAGGAACTGGTCGTGCGCGTCAAGGCTCTATCCGCTCGCCACAATGGCGTGGCGGTGGCGTTGTCTTTGGCCCAACACCACGTTCATACGGCTACAAATTGCCACAAAAAGTTCGTCGACTTGCCCTTAAATCAGTTTATTCTGAAAAAGTGGCAGAAAACAAACTCGTGGCAGTTGATGCGCTCAACTTTGACGCACCAAAAACTGCAGAATTTGTAAAAGTTCTCGAAGCACTTAGCATTGAGCGTAAAGTTCTTGTTGTCTTTGAAAATGAAGGAAATAAATTCGCTGAATTGTCTGCACGTAACATTCCAAACGTCCAAGTCACAACTGCTAACTCAGCATCTGTCCTTGACATCGTGAACAACGATAAGATTTTGGTTACACAAGCAGCTCTATCTCAAATTGAGGAGGTTCTTGCATAATGTCTTTGTACGACGTAATCAAAAAACCAATCATCACTGAAAGCTCTATGCTTGCAATGGATGAAAAGAAATACACCTTTGAAGTTGACGGGCGCGCCCATAAACTTCTCATCAAACAAGCCGTTGAGGCTGCCTTTGAAGGTGTCAAAGTGGCATCTGTCAACACAATCAACGTTAAGCCAAAAGCAAAACGTGTTGGTCGTTACACAGGTTACACAAACCGTGTGAAGAAAGCTATCGTTACCCTGACGGCTGATTCTAAAAACATTGAAATTTTCGGGGAATAAGAAAGGAGTAATCAGTGGGTATTAAAGTATACAAACCGACGACAAATGGTCGTCGTAACATGACAAGCCTTGATTTTGCTGAAATTACGACTAACAAACCTGAGAAATCATTGTTGGTAGCACTTAAAAGCAAAGCGGGTCGTAACAACAACGGTCGCATTACAGTACGTCATCAAGGTGGCGGACACAAACGTCATTATCGTGTGATTGATTTCAAACGTAATCTTGATGATGTGGTTGGTAAAGTTTCGACTATCGAGTACGATCCAAATCGCTCAGCAAATATTGCTTTGATTGTTTACACAAATGGTGTGAAGAAATATATCCTTGCGCCTAAAGGTCTTGTTGTTGGGCAACAAATCGTTTCTGGTCCAACAGCCGACATCAAAACTGGTAACGCTTTGCCACTTGCAAATGTACCAGTGGGTACGCTTATCCACAACATTGAGTTGAAACCTGGTAAAGGTGGACAACTTGTACGTTCGGCTGGCGCCTCTGCGCAAGTTCTTGGTCAAGAAGGTAAATACACACTTGTTCGTTTGCAATCTGGCGAAGTACGTATGATTCTTTCAACTTGTCGTGCAACTGTTGGTGTTGTCGGAAATGGTGAACACAGCCTTGTCAATATTGGTAAAGCTGGACGTAACCGTTGGAAAGGCATTCGCCCAACAGTTCGTGGTTCAGTTATGAACCCGAACGATCACCCACATGGTGGTGGTGAAGGTAAACAACCAGTTGGTCGTAAGTCACCAAGTACACCTTGGGGTAAACCAGCACTTGGTCTTAAAACACGTAACAAAAAAGCGAAGTCTAACAAGCTGATTGTTCGTCGTAAGAACCAAAAATAATCTATCCGCCAGCTCCGGCCTAGCACCGGCAGTGGTTCTAATATAAGTTGGCAGAACACTTAGTTCAGGCTCAACTCTAAATTAAAGGAGAACTCACAACACATGGGACGCAGTCTTAAAAAAGGCCCTTTCGTCGATGATCATTTGATGAAAAAGGTTGTTGCACAAGAAGGCAACGAAAAGAAAACAGTTATCAAAACTTGGTCACGTCGCTCTACGATCTTCCCTAACTTCATCGGTTACACGATTGCAGTTTATGATGGTCGCAAACACGTACCAGTTTATATTCAAGAAGACATGGTCGGTCACAAATTGGGCGAATTTGCACCAACACGTACTTACCGTGGTCACGCAGCAGACGATAAAAAAACACGTCGTTAATTTATAGAGGAGGAATAAAATGGCAGAAATTACTTCAGCTAAAGCAACTGCTCGTACAGTCCGCGTTTCACCTCGTAAATCACGTCTTGTAATCGACTTGATTCGTGGAAAAAACGTTGCAGATGCAATCGCAACACTTAAATTTACACCAACTAAAGCAGCTAATGAGATTGAGAATGTTTTGAATTCTGCAATCGCAAATGCTGAAAATAATTTTGGTTTGGAAAAAGCTAACCTTTACGTTTCTGAGGCCTATATCAATGAAGGTCCTACGATGAAACGTTTCCGCCCGCGTGCGAAAGGTTCAGCGTCACCAATTAACAAACGCACTAGCCACATCACTGTGGTTGTGACAGAAAAATAAGGAGGTAAAATCGTGGGTCAAAAAGTACATCCTATTGGTATGCGTGTCGGCATTATTCGTGACTGGGACGCAAAATGGTATGCTGAAAAAGAATACGCAAGTTACCTCCATGAGGATCTTGCAATCCGTAAACTTGTTCAAACTCGTCTTGCTGATGCGTCAGTTTCTACTATTGAAACTGAACGTGCGGTCAACAAAGTTATCGTAACTTTGCATACTGCTAAACCTGGTATGGTTATCGGTAAATCAGGCGCAAGTGTTGACAGTCTCCGTGCTGAATTGAACGCTTTGACTGGTAAACAAGTTCATATCAATATCGTTGAAATCAAGAAACCTGACCTTGATGCTCACCTTGTCGGTGAAGGCATTGCGCGTCAACTTGAACAACGTGTGGCTTTCCGTCGCGCTCAAAAGCAAGCGATTCAACGGACAATGCGTGCTGGTGCCAAAGGTATCAAAACGCAAGTATCTGGTCGTTTGAATGGTGCAGACATCGCCCGTGCTGAAGGTTATTCAGAAGGAACAGTGCCATTGCACACACTCCGTGCTGATATTGACTACGCATGGGAAGAGGCAGATACAACTTATGGTAAACTTGGCGTTAAAGTTTGGATTTACCGTGGCGAAGTCTTGCCAACTAAAAAAACAGTGAAAGGAGACAAATAATGTTAGTACCTAAACGTGTGAAACACCGCCGCGAATTTCGTGGTAAAATGCGTGGGGAAGCTAAAGGCGGTACAGAAGTCGCATTTGGCGAATTTGGTCTCCAAGCAACAACATCTCACTGGATCACAAACCGTCAAATCGAGGCAGCTCGTATTGCCATGACACGTTATATGAAACGTGGTGGTAAGGTTTGGATTAAAATCTTCCCTCATAAATCTTACACTGCTAAGGCTATCGGGGTTCGGATGGGTTCTGGTAAAGGGGCACCTGAAGGTTGGGTTTCTCCTGTTAAACGTGGCACAGTGATGTTTGAAATCGCTGGCGTTTCTGAAGAAATCGCTCGTGAAGCATTGCGTCTTGCCTCTCACAAACTTCCTGTTAAAACTAAGTTTGTTAAACGTGCGGAAGGAGTATCAAATGAAGCTTAATGAAGTAAAATCACTTTTGACAGAACTTCGTGGTCTTTCAGCTGAAGAATTGGTAACACGCGAACAAGAATTGAAAAAAGAATTGTTCGACTTGCGTTTCCAAGCAGCTGCTGGTCAGCTTGAAAATACTGTCCGCCTCGACGAAGTTAAGAAAACAATTGCTCGCGTGAAAACTGTTCAACGCGAAGCGAAATAATAGATAGGGAGAAACCTTAAAAATGGAACGTAATCAACGTAAAGTTTATCAAGGCCGCGTGGTTTCTGACAAAATGGACAAAACCATTACTGTTGTCATCGAAACAAAACGTAACCACCCTGTCTATGGTAAACGTATTAACTACTCTAAAAAATTCAAAGCTCATGACGAAAATAATTCAGCTAAGACTGGCGACATTGTTCGTATCATGGAAACACGTCCTTTGTCAAAAGACAAACGTTTCCGTCTTGTTGAAATCGTTGAAGAAGCTGTTGTTATTTAACATTCTTAAAGGAGGAATTTGCTGTGATTCAATCAGAAACACGTCTGAAAGTTGCTGATAACAGCGGTGCCAAAGAAATTTTGACAATCAAAGTCCTTGGTGGCTCTGGTCGTAAAGTTGCTGGTATCGGTGATGTTATCGTTGCATCTGTAAAAGCTGCAGCTCCTGGCGGAGTTGTTAAAAAAGGTGAAGTTGTCAAAGCAGTTATCGTGCGTACTAAATCAGGTGCGCGCCGTACTGATGGTTCATACATCAAATTTGATGAAAATGCTGCCGTACTTATCCGTGATGACAAAACACCACGTGGTACACGTATCTTTGGTCCAGTTGCGCGCGAATTACGTGAAGGTAACTTCATGAAAATCGTGTCATTGGCACCAGAAGTACTTTAATCTTTAAATACAAACACAGTCCCCTGTGAAAACAGGGTGTCGCAATAGTGACGTAAGAAAATAGGAGAAAAACATGTTTGTCAAAACAGGTGATACTGTCAAAGTCATCGCGGGTAAAAGCCGTGGTTTGACTGGTAAAGTTATCAAGGCTTTGCCAAAAGCTAACAAAGTTGTTGTTGAGGGTGCTAATATTATGAAAAAACACCAAAAACCTAACAACGAAAATCCAAACGGTGCGATTCTTGAAATCGAAGCGCCTATCCATGTGTCAAACGTTCAAGTACTTGATAAAAATGGTGTGGCTGGTCGTGTTGGTTACAAAGTTGAGGGCGACAAAAAAGTGCGCTACAACAAAAAATCTGGCGAAATCCTAGATTAATAGACACGGAAAGGAGAATAAAATGACTAATCGTTTGAAAGAAAAATACATCAACGAAGTAATCCCTGCCTTGAGCGAAAAATTCAACTACACATCTGTTATGGCTGTGCCAAAAGTTGATAAAATCGTCCTCAACATGGGTGTTGGTGATGCAGTAAACAACTCGAAAAACCTTGATAAAGCAGTTGCTGAATTGGCTTTAATCTCTGGTCAAAAACCATTGATTACAAAAGCTAAGAAATCAATCGCTGGTTTCCGTTTGCGTGAAGGCGTTGCGATCGGTGCGAAAGTAACGCTCCGTGGCGAACGTATGTACGAATTTCTTGATAAATTGGTAACTGTCTCTCTTCCACGTGTCCGTGACTTCCATGGTGTCTCAAACAAAGCGTTTGATGGCCGCGGGAACTACACGCTAGGTGTGAAAGAACAGCTTATCTTCCCAGAAATTACGTATGATAATGTCGATAAAGTTCGTGGTTTGGACGTTGTGATTGTCACAACTGCAAATACTGACGAAGAATCACGTGAATTGCTTGCTAAACTTGGCATGCCTTTCGCTAAATAACATAGGAGGTAAATATCTTGGCTAAAAAATCAATGATTGCAAAAAACAAACGCCCAGCGAAGTTTTCAACTCAAGCATATACACGTTGTGAAAAATGTGGTCGCCCACATTCAGTTTATAAAAAATTCCAACTTTGCCGTATTTGCTTCCGTGAATTGGCATATAAGGGGCAAATTCCAGGCGTGCGTAAAGCATCTTGGTAAGCTTTTAGTGCCTTTGGCTGTTTCGTTGGTGTTTTCAGCATAACAACCTCAAGGTTGTGAGCTGAAACACCACTTCGCATAAGGCGCTAAAAAGTTGCTCTTTGGATGATGGGCTTAAGGCTATGTCCTTAAGTTTCTGAAATTTATAAGTCTGCTGGCATTTGCTAGTAGAGTCGTTAATGGGCAAGTGACTTGATCAAACTGCTCATAATAGGAGAAAATTAAAATGGTAATGACAGATCCAATCGCAGATTTCCTCACACGTATTCGTAACGCTAACATGCGTAAGTTTGACGTGGTTGAAGCACCTGCCTCAAAAATCAAACTTGAAATCGCAAAGATTCTCAAAGCTGAAGGCTATGTCAAAGACTTTGAAGAAATCAAAGACGACAAGCAAGGCATTATCCGTGTTTTCCTTAAATACGGTAAAGATGGCGAAAAAGTTATCACTAACTTGAAACGTATCTCTAAACCTGGTTTGCGTGTTTATGTGAAATCTGATGGTGTGCCAAAAGTGCTTAATGGACTTGGTACAGCTATCGTTTCAACGTCTGAAGGTGTTGTGACTGATAAAACAGCTCGCGCTAAAAACATCGGTGGCGAAGTCCTCGCTTACGTTTGGTAAGAGTTGTCTTTCAATTCTCTATCTGCATCTGGAAATTCGGTAGTTTAACTACTGAAAACCCGTGAAAACAGTTCGCTATTAAGCGGATTGACAATTTAACAGGAGACAAAAATGTCACGTATTGGTAATAAAGTAATTACTATCCCTGCTGGCGTTGAGATTAAACTTGACGGCAATACAGCGACAGTAAAAGGACCTAAGGGTGAGCTTAAACGCACATTCTCTAGCGATATTGAAATCAAAATTGACGGTTCAGAAATCACTTTGCATCGTCCAAACGATTCTAAAGAAATGAAAACAATTCATGGCACAACTCGTGCGAACCTTAACAACATGGTTGTTGGCGTTTCTGAAGGGTTCAAAAAAGAACTTGAAATGCGCGGTGTTGGTTACCGTGCCCAACTTGCTGGCAATAAATTGACACTTGCAGTTGGTAAATCTCACCCAGATGAAGTTGTTGCACCTGACGGCATCACTTTTGAAGTACCAACAAACACTTTGATTAATGTTTCTGGTTCTAACAAAGAAGTTGTCGGCGAAGTTGCAGCCTACATCCGTGGTTTGCGCCCACCAGAGCCTTATAAAGGCAAAGGGATTCGTTACGTTGGCGAATTTGTCCGTCGTAAAGAGGGTAAAACTGGTAAATAAAATTTATCAACTATACTCGTTTAACTATAAAATGATGATAGAAGTGTCGGTTTTTTTATGGTTAAATGAGTACAGGGTATCTCTAAAAACTGCTCCTGCGGTTACTCGTCGCAGGCAAACATGTGCTCCTGCGGTTACTCGTCGCCAAAAGATTTGCTTTTGTTCATCTTTAGATAAAATTTTCATACACCGAGTAACCGCAGGTGCAAAAATGGTTAAATCTGAGTTTTTAGAGAGGCTCTATAACAATCAACATAACATCTTGGAGAGCGTTTGGCTACGCAAAGTGGCTTGACAGCTACTAAGGTGGACTAGAAAAAATTAAGAGGTAAAAATTGTGATTTCTAAACCAGATAAAAATAAGACGCGTCAAAAACGCCATCGTCGTGTACGCGGTAAAATCTCTGGTACTGCAGAGCGCCCACGTTTGAATGTTTTTCGTTCTAACACAAACATCTACGCACAAGTAATTGATGACGTAGCAGGTGTAACGCTCGCAAGTGCCTCATCGTTGAAAGAAAACGGTACTAAAACTGAACAAGCTAAAGCAGTTGGTGCTGCAGTTGCTAAGGCAGCGGTTGCTGCTGGTGTGACTGACGTCATCTTCGACCGTGGTGGATACCTTTACCATGGACGTGTGCAAGCTCTTGCTGATGCTGCACGTGAAAATGGACTTAAATTCTAAGGAAAGGGGTAGACACTAAAATGGCTAGAAACGAAGAAGTAAAAGAATTTGAAGAACGCGTTGTTGGAATCAACCGTGTTACAAAAGTTGTTAAAGGTGGACGTCGTCTGCGTTTTGCAGCGCTTGTTGTAGTTGGTGACCGTAATGGTCGCGTTGGATTTGGGACTGGTAAGGCACAAGAAGTACCAGAAGCTATCCGTAAAGCTATTGAAGCAGCTAAGAAGAACTTGATTACAGTGCCAATGGTTGGTACAACTGTTCCTCATGAAGTTCTTGGCGAATTTGGCGGCGGTAAGATTTTGATCAAGCCTGCTGTTGAGGGGGCTGGCGTTGCTGCTGGTGGTGCTGTACGTGCCGTCCTCGAACTTGCTGGTGTGGCTGATGTCACATCTAAATCACTTGGTTCAAATACACCAATTAACGTTGTTCGTGCAACTGTTGACGGTTTGAAACAACTTAAACGTGCTGAAGAAGTTGCCGCATTGCGTGGCAAATCAGTAGCAGATTTTGCATAAGAAGGAGAGAAAATCATGGCTCAAATTAAAATTACTTTGACTAAGTCTCCAATTGGCCGCCTTCCAGCGCAACGCAAAACTGTTACCGCTCTTGGTCTTGGAAAATTGTCAAGCTCAGTCATCAAAGAAGAATCACCAGCTATCAATGGCATGGTTAATAAAATCGCCCACTTGGTAACTGTTGAAAAAGTTTAACTCGCTATTGCGCTACATTATACTCATTTAAGCACAGGAACGAAACAGATGTGGCTAGAGCAACCAACTTTTCGTCAACCATTGAACCGTATATCTATACGCTTGCGACTGGTTTCCTATGGCTTTGGAGTTATCGCGGTTCGCGATTTACGAAAAAAAGCTAGGGGAAACGTGGCTTGGCGGTTTTACCGCTTAGCCGTTGACACATTTGTCTGAAATTATCTCTCATCTTGTGTTTCGTTTTCATACTTGAACGAGTATAACAAAAAATAAAAGCGAGCCTGACACTTCCGCGTTTTCCCGCGAAAGTGTCTTGGCGTTTAGTAAGGGCTTAGCCCAAATAGGAGAATCTATAATGAAATTGAATGAACTCAAAGCTGCTGAAGGTAGCCGTAAAGTCCGTAATCGTGTTGGTCGTGGCACATCGTCTGGTAATGGTAAAACATCTGGTCGTGGTCAAAAAGGTCAAAAATCTCGTTCAGGTGGCGGTGTTCGCCTTGGTTTCGAGGGTGGTCAAACGCCTTTGTTCCGTCGTATGCCTAAACGTGGTTTTTCTAACATCAACCGCAAAGATTACGCAATCGTGAATCTTGATACTTTGAACCGTCTTGAAGATGGCGCAACTGTTTCTGCTGAAACTTTGCTTGCGGCTAAAATCATCAAAGACGTGAAATCAGGTGTTAAAGTTCTAGGTAACGGTGAGCTCACGGCTAAAAATCTGACAGTTGACGTAGCAAAAGTTTCTGCATCTGCAAAAGCTGCTATCGAAGCTAACGGTGGTTCAGTCGTAACTCCTGAAGCATAAAAGTTTTTCATTGGTCTGTCGGAAACTCCTTCAGACTTTTGGTGCTTTTATAGAAAGAAAGGAGTTCTATGTTTTTTAAACTCTTGATACAAGCGTTCAAGGTTAAAGATGTCAGAAATAAAATCCTCTTTACAATGGGTATTCTCTTTGTTTTTCGTCTTGGTGCACATATTACAGTACCTGGGATTAACGTTAAAAACTTGACGGCTTTGAGCAGTCTACCATTTTTGTCCATGATGAATATGGTTTCAGGGAATGCCATGCAAAATTATTCTGTCTTTGCCATGGGGGTATCGCCGTACATTACGGCATCAATTGTCGTTCAGCTTTTGCAGATGGACATTTTGCCGAAATTTGTCGAATGGGGCAAACAAGGTGAAATTGGTCGACGGAAGCTCAACCAAGCGACACGTTATATTTCATTGGCTTTGGCGATGTTGCAATCTGTCGGAATTACAGCTGGTTTCCAAGCTATGAGTAGAAGAAATATTGTTAATGATCCAACTTGGCAGACTTATCTGTTCATTGGTGTGGTTTTGACAACAGGCTCAATGGTTGTTGTGTGGCTGGGCGAACAAGTCACAGCTAAGGGTTGGGGCTCTGGTACTTCCGTGATTATCTTTGCGGGAATTATCTCAGCTATGCCAAGACAGTTTGTGGAGATTTATAAAGATAAATTTGTCAATGTTAAATCATCTCAAATTCCTTGGTCAATCTTGTTTGTTGTGCTACTTTTGCTTGCGATGGCGACTATTATCTTCATCACGACTTATATTCAACAAGCGCAACGCAAGATTCCGATTCAGTATACTAAACTTGTTCAAGGTGCGCCAACGAGTTCGTATTTACCGCTCAATGTCAATCCTGCGGGGGTAATTCCAGTTATCTTTGCTAGTTCGATTGCGTCGGCACCGCAAACAATTTTAGCTTTATTTCAAAATTCCAATAAAAAAGTCGGATGGGTCGAGACAGTTAGTAATGCGCTTGATTTTACCACACCGACAGGTATGGTTTTCTATGCGCTTCTGATTGCCTTATTTACATTTTTCTATGCGTTTGTTCAGGTCAATCCTGAAAAAATGGCGGAAAATTTACAAAAACAAGGTTCTTATATCCCGTCTGTCCGTCCTGGTAAGGGGACAGAAAAATATATTTCACGTTTGTTGATTCGCTTGTCAACAGTTGGGGCGCTTTTCCTCAGTATGATTTCAATTGTGCCAATTTTGGCGACTAACTTGTTTGGTTTGCCGAAAATGATTGCGCTTGGTGGTACAAGTATGTTAATCATCATTACAACTGCCATTCAAGGTGCGAAACAATTAGAGGGCTATATGCTCAAACGTCAATATAAAGGATTTATGGATAATCCTGTTAAGTAAGTTGAAAGTCTGATCGAAAGGTCAGATTTTTTTGTCTTGTCAAAAGAGCTTGAAAAGGCTAAAATAGAAGTGTAGATAAAATTCAAAAATTGGAGAAAAAATGAACTTACTAATCATGGGCTTGCCTGGTGCGGGCAAAGGTACGCAAGCTGAAACTATCGTTGCAACTTATGGCGTGAAGCATATTTCAACGGGCGATATGTTCCGCGAAGCGATGAAAAATGAAACGGAGATGGGAAAACTTGCCAAATCATTCATGGATAAAGGCGAGTTAGTGCCTGATGATGTAACGAATGGTATTGTTAAAGAACGTCTTGCGCAAGCTGATATTCAAGCAACGGGGTTCTTGCTTGACGGTTTTCCGCGCACGATTGAGCAAGCATATGCGCTGGATACGATGTTGGTTGCGCTTGGTATTAAACTTGATGCGGTAGTCAATATTGCGGTCAATCCTGATATTTTGCTTGAGCGTTTGTCGGGGCGTTTCATCTGTCGCACGTGTGGTGCAACTTATCACAAGATTTTCAACCCGACTAAGGTTGAGGGGACTTGTGACAAATGTGGCGGACATGATTTTTATCAACGTGAAGATGACAAGCCTGAGGCGGTAAAAAATCGTTTGGACATCAATATCAAGCAAGGTGCGCCGATTTTGGCACATTATAGTAAACTTGGTTTGGTTAAGGAAGTTGATGGGCAACAGGAGATTGAGAAAGTTTCTGAGGCTATTAAGGCAATTCTTGGTTAAGATTAGTATGTGAAAACAAGTAGGTAACTGCTTGTTTTTTTTGATATATTTTATTCAAATAAGTGTTTACAAACTTTGTGGAATTTGATATACTTGTAATGTAATGTAATAAACGTGTTACGCAATTCAAATGATATTTAAAAGCGACCGTTTGTGGCATATTTTTAGCCGTTAAACAATGTCATCATTGTGTAATAAGTTAATTATTTATTTTAATTATAAGAAAGGGAAAATTTATGAAAAATTTTCAAAAATTATTGTGTGGCGCTTTTTTAGTGGCTACTTTGGGAGCAGTAGGAGCAAATTCAGCAGTTGCTGAAACGGATAAAACATTGGCGAGTTCGACAGTTGTCATTTCGTCTGAAACTCAATCAGCAGTTAAAGAAGAGGGTGCTGAAAAAGCAGCAGATACAACATCAGAAACGCCTGAATCTGAAAAAATTGCACCTGCTGAATTGACGTCTAAACAGAATGAGGAGGTTCGAGTTGTACAGGATGGACAGACTTATATTGGTATTTACGAAAACACTGGTTCTGGTGAAATATACACCTATTATCTTGAACCGAAGAATATTGGTGTAGTAGACCCTAATAGTAAGACTTACTCGTACAGAGATACGCCGGATGGTTTAAGGTTGAT
Source organism: Pseudolactococcus hodotermopsidis (assembly GCF_011170085.1). Classification (GTDB taxonomy): domain Bacteria; phylum Bacillota; class Bacilli; order Lactobacillales; family Streptococcaceae; genus Pseudolactococcus; species Pseudolactococcus hodotermopsidis. Next base: position 14,246 of record NZ_BLLI01000047.1, read on the forward strand.
GGCTAATGATGGTTTATTTGCAGATGATTTTAGAGTGAGCAATCAATATGAAAAAGTCGAACATAATGGTAAGTTGTATCTTAAAGTAGCATTCCGTGGTTTTCGGAAAGTTGATAATTTGAATGTTTGGAAAGAGTTTTATATCTTAGCAGATGATTTTGTAGACTATCTTGAACAAAAAGACGGTGTTAAAAAATATTATTTTGTTTATAATACGGAAGGAACTCAAATTGTTGAAGAGGCTATTGAGCGTACTGGTAAGGAGATAACTTCAGTTGAACAAGATGGTAAAACTTATCTTGTTCTTGGTTACGAGATACTTGAGGGGACAAGATACTCTATTTATCTTTTGAAAGAAGATGCGCAGCAATTTGTCGCAAATCGTGACGAAGTTCAGTTGTATTATCAACTAAACTATGGAGATGAAATTTTACCGCTTGATGGAAAAACATTACCAGTATCAGAAGAGAAGAAAGTTTCTGAGCCCCAAAAAAACTCTGAGACAAAATCTTCTGATTCAGCAAAACTACCAGCCAAAAATGAATCGAAATTGCCAAATACAGCGACTGAAATCTTTTTAACCGCTAATTTAATAGGTGCTGTGATAGTGGGTGCTGTGTTCATTATCAAGAAAAAAGCTAAGAAAATCTGATTGCTTTTACAAAAATGGTTGTTTAGATGTTTTTGTTGATAAAATATGTATTAAAACGATTCTAATTGGAATCGTTTTTTTGATAGTTTTTATCGAATAACGATAAAAAAACATTGACAAACAGTTAAAAATTATTTATTATAGAGATATAAAGAAATTGGAGGAAAAATAAGATTATGAAATTTGAATGGTCACAAAAACAGTCGTTGCGACTGACGCTTGCGGTCACTGGTTTGTTTTTTATCGGTATTATTGTAACGATGCTCAAGATGAAGTACTTTGTTGATTTGCTTTTACCGCTCAATGGCATCAGTCAATACAATATCAGTTATTTTTATGTGACTTTATATGTCGCACTGACGGTTATGCTTGGGATTTTGATATTGTTAGCTTGCTTGGTGCGAAATATTCAAAAAGATATTGTTTTTGATCCGATGAATATTCGTTATCTACGGTTGATTAGTTGGTCTTGTATCCTTGTTGCGCTTATTTTATTACTTTCAGCTTTTTATCATTTTCAATGGATTATTCTTGCTGTTGCAGCGACTTTCATGGCTTTGATTGTTAGAGTGGTTAAAAATGTGTTCTGCCAAGCACTTTTAATCAAGGAAGAAAATGAGTTTACTATCTGATGACAATTATTGTGAATATTGACGTAATGATGGCGAAACGTAAGATGAGTGCTGGCGAATTGGCAGAAAGAATTAATTTAACGCCTGCAAATCTATCTGTTTTGAAAAATAATAAAGCCAAGGCTGTCCGATTTTCGACGCTTGAGGCGCTATGTCGTGAACTGAATTGTCAACCTGGTGATATTTTGGAATATCAGCCAGATGTTTTGAAGAAAGAAAGGTAATGTGATGGTTTTTTTTGAACTAATCTTGCTTGTGCTTTTAGGTTTTAGCTATTTATCTAGCGAGAAAAACAAGCCTCAAATCGTGGCAAATTTGGCTGTTGATTCTTATTTTATTTGTCATTCTTATTAGTGTTGTCAATTGGCTAAGCCATAGCTAGTATAACGAGAACTTTAAAATGAAACTAGAGGATATGATATTTCTATGAAAAATAATAAATCAAGTAAAATTAAGACTAGGTTGTTTACCCTTGCAAATATTCTGATTGCTTATTTAGCGATTCGTTTGTTCATGGCGACTAGCGGTGGGATATTACTGACGATTTTGACGGTTGTTTTCTGTGCCAGTGTGCTTCTTTATCTGAAATCAAAGGCGATAGAATTATCGAGAACGCACGTTGTTTATCTTATTTATGTGCTACTTCTTGCCATTTCAATTGCTTTGCAGGATAATAAAATGCTTCAATCGGTCAATATTTGGATGCTTGCGCTTAGTTTGAATTATTGGCTTTTGGTTGTCGTTGGTGCGCGAAAAAATAAGCAACTGGATAGTCATATTTTTTATGATTTTCTGGATGGTTTGTTTATCAGACCTGTGAAGTTTAGCAAAAAGAAAGAGATTGCAGGGAAAAAATCGTCATTTTTAACGATAAAAACAAACAATATCTTGAAAATTTTTTTAGGTTTGGTAATTGCCTTTCCTTTGCTAATTTTTGTTTTGATTTTGCTGATTAGTGCAGATGCCATTTTTGAACAGATGATAAGTGTTATTTTTAGTTTTAAGTTTGGTAATATTTGGCAAGACTTGGTCATTTTGCTGGTTGCGATGCCACTTGGTACTTATTTGGCGCTTTTGGTCAATAAAAATATCAAAGCAAAGAGAATTGAACATCGTCAAATCAAACCGATTGCTGATTCTATGCTTGTTTTTTTGACGATTCTGAGCATATTTATTTTACTCTATGCCCTCTTTATCGTGGCGTCTATCTTTAGTTGTCTTAGCTTGTTGACACCTAACGGTAATACTGAGGTTGTCGTAGCGGTTGCGAGAAATGGTTTCTTCCAACTGTTAGTCGTGACGTTGATAAATGTGATGATATTTTGGTTTGTTAAATTATTCGGCGAAAATACCAAGCAAATTCGTTTGGCACTGACTTTGATTGGTATTGAGACACTGGGCATTATCGTCTCAGCACTCATTAAGATGTTGTTTTATATTTTAAATTACGGTTTGACTATTTTGCGTTTTAATACATCTGTTTTTATGCTAATTTTGTTTGTCTGTGTGATGATTTTTACCTTTTCTTTGTGGCGAACGTTCAACTATACACGATTGACAGTGGGGGTTGTTGCCTTTTGCCTGCTTGGTTTGAGTTTTAACAATTCAGGTAATATGATTGCCAATTATAATTATCAACGGTATTGTACAGGGAAAATTGACGATTTTGATGTGTCTATTTTGAACAAAGTTGGCGTTGAGGCTGTTTCGACAGCGCTTGAAATTTATCAAAAAACGGATGATGATAACCTGAAGAATAAAATAAAGATGTACTTATCACAATCTCAGCACGCCATTTCCAAGCAAAAAAGCATGATAACCCTACAACGTATGACAGCTGCTAAGAAAATTGATGACGTGCTAGACTAAAAAAGAAAAGTGAACGCTTTTGCTAGAAATACTGTCAAGCGAAATTGAAAATGTCCCAAAAAAAGTCTAAACATGAGTTACGTTTTGCTAAAGCAAAATTTGCTTTTAGATTCCATTTTTGATATGATTGAGTTATGATTTAGGCTGAATTTTCAGCT
>NZ_BLLI01000048.1 GCF_011170085.1 Pseudolactococcus hodotermopsidis
CTTTAACTTCCGAGGATAAGAAAGAGAATCGACGTATTTCAAGGGAAAGAATTTTGATTGAGAATATCAATGCTAAAATCAAAACCTTTAAGTGTATGGCTCAGAAATATCGTAATCGAAGAAAGAGGCACTTACTTCGGGCGTCCTTAATTTGTGGTATTATCAATTTCGAAATTTAATTTCGGGAGAAGTCTATTGAAGAAAAATATGTGTCAGATATGCAGAAAATTGCGACTTATTATGGTCAAAAAGTTGTTTATGTTAAAATTGATGAAAATGAATTTGATTATTTAAAAGATGCCAATGTTGTTCTGGAGCGTTTTCCAGTGCAGACTTATTATTCGTTTTTGGCTAGGAAATATTTGCCTGAAACGGTTGAGCGTGCTATGTACTTTGATTTTGACGTTATTTTCTTGGATACGATTGAAGCTGTTTATTTTCAAGCGTTTGAGGGCAACTATTTTATCGGTGTCAAGGAAGTTTATCCCAAGGCAGTTGCCGATTTAACTGAAGAAGAGTTACGTTTAGGTAAGTTGGTTAATGGCGGGACAATCATCATGAATATTGCTGAATTACGGAAAAATAAGGTTGATTCTAACTATTTTAAACCTTTTGTTGACAGGTTAAAGCAATTGCCAACAGTCAATTTTCATGGTGAAGCATTAACATTTTATTCTGATCAAGGTTTACTCGCTTACGTTTTTCGTGATAAGGTAAAAGTGATGTCAGAAGGTCAAATTTTTAATAATTTTTCAAAATTACAACCGACTGGTCAGGAGGTAATTGTCCATTTTTACGGTCAACCAAAATATCACAATTCGGAAATTTCAGCCATTTTTTCAAATTATGAAACGCGTTGGCTCTACACTTTTCATCGTTATAAGCTAAAAGCGCAAATTATTTTAGGAAAAGTGGATGCGCTAGCTGTTTTTGCCTATTTTGATCAAAATTTAACGAAAGCCATTCAGTACAGTGATTTTAGTTTGATGGAAAATTATAGCATTGCTTTTCCTTGGCGACGTGTCCCGTCAGATGAGATGTTTTCATTTGAGTTGACACATGAGGAGTAAGTAACAGGACGGATCAGGATTGATTTTTCAAAATTATTTGCTAAAGCGCCACTCAATATCAGGTTACGTTGACAGTCAGGACGTCAAATGCGATTGAAAATTTTGGCTTAATCGGCTTTTTCGGCACCAAAGTGAGACGTTTGGCTGAGAAAAATCTAGTAGCAGACGAAGTGACAGAAATTTCAGCCGTCATCAATCTAGCGGCACTTCCTTATGAAGCGCTTGGTATTTCGTCATATAATGTGCCGTTGAGGACACGGGTTGATATTGTTGATATGACGATTAACAAAATTTAATTAAATGAAGTAGGTTTGCGACAAATATTTTTTTGTCAGCCTATTTTTTGGTATAATAATAAAGTAGAGAACTTGTCATATAATAGAGAATAAAGGAAGATAATGTCAATTAAAAAACAACTTAACATCATCGGTAAGGGCGATAGTGGTTACTTTTCACAAGCGCCGACTTTTCTGACAAATTTTTTTGAATTACATCAAGCATATGATGTCACATTTTATGCTTTTTCGGATTTTATTGCCGAAAATTATTTGAACGATATGCAGAAAATTGCCGATTTTTATGGGCAAAAAGTCGTCTATATTCAGATTGATAAAAATGAGTTTGACTATCTGAAAAATTATGATGTGGCGCCGATGTTTGAGATTTGGCCAATTCAGGTTTATTATCCACTTTTGGCGGGAAAATATTTGCCTGAAACAGTTGATCGTGCCATGAGTTTTGACTTTGATATTACTTTTTTTGGCGATATTTCAGATGTCTATTTTGAGGATTTTGAAGACAATTATATCATTGGCGCAAGTGAAGTTGTTGGGCGTGTGGCTAACACTATTTCAGAAGATGAGATGCGTCAAGGCAAGTTGATAAATGGTGGCGCGATTATTTTAAATGTTGAAAAATTGCGTGCAGACAAAATTGACGGCGACTATTATCATCAGTATGTTGAGAAGGCAAGTCAGCTTGAGCCGTTTTATTTTGCGGGGCATATGGTTTCCTTTTACTCGGAACAGGGGCTTGAAGCCTATGCTTTTGCCAATCAAATTAAGGTTTTGAGTGATGATCGCATTTTACTGATGTTTCATTTGCCAGACTCTCGGCATTATTCGCCGATTGTTCATCTGCTTGCACCTGAATATCGGTCACATAAGGCTGAATTGCAAGATATTTTCACATCAGCTGACTTTAAATATATCTACAACTATCAAAGATACCGTATCATGTCTGTGATGATTTTGCAAAATTTATCAGCTGAAGAAGTTTTTGATCTTTTCGATACAGAAATCACTAAAGGCTTGAAACATATGGCATTTATTCTTACGCCACAATGGTATCAAGAGTTTTGGAAACGCGTGCCATCGGACTATTTAACGACTTATGTGGCAACTAATATTGATAATATTGGTCGGATTAATTTTAGGTTTTCAACATCATTTCGTCCGGAACCAGCGGCATATAGCGTGAAAATGACGGTTAAATCATCGCAAGAGATTGAAAAATTTGGCTTGGTCGGTTTTTATTATGAAAGTCGCTCGCAAAAAGCGCTACGCTTGGCAGAAAAGGTCGTCAAAAAAGATGAACCGACAGCGTTTCAAGCGACGATTGATTTTGCTACGAGAAATTTTAGTGGCATTGGTTTTTCAAATTATACCGTGCCACTTGGCACACGGTTGGATATTGTTGAGATTTCAATTGAAAAATTGTAGTTTAAATTAGGATTGAAAGGACTTGAGATGAAAGAAGAATTTTGGGAGAGTTTTTCTCCAGATTTTGGCGATTTATCAACTTTTAAGCCGATTTATCAAGAAAATAATCAGAAACTTAAAGAATATGCTAGACAAGGTTACACAATTGACGGTTATGAAAATGGCAGTTATCATTTTGTAAAACTTGAAGCGCTTGATTTTGGTCATCAAAAAAAAGGGCGGTTGCAATACAAAATAACATCTTCAACGAATAATTTTCAATATTTTCCTAACAAATTGGTAGTACTTTTTCCATATCAGGATTCGACAATAACCACTTCTGCCTCTCATCGGATGTTTCTTAATGGAGAGGTTTTTCCAGGACTTGAACAGTCTGTGCCTAGAAATACCTATATTTTAACGCTTGCAGATGTCAATTGTATCACAGGTTCTTTCTTTTTAAATACCGAAAGTTATCCGGATTATATTGCTGAAGTTCAAACGTTGATCAAGGAAGTTTGCGAAAATCTTGGTGTTATAAAAGAAAACGTTGTCTTAATAGGTTCAAGTCGTGGCGGTGTAGGGGCACTTTTGCATGCACTTGTAGGGGATTATGCTGCAGTTGTCAATGATCCTGCGATTTCATTGATTTATGCGCATAATAATGATGAGTATTTCTTAGGAGATATGATTTCTGATGATTTGACAGAAAGCCTTGTGCCTTATTTTAGACATGATAGTGTTGAAAAAAAGATAACAATTATCTCGTCAGATACAAGTAAAATTTTTTGGTCTTATCTGCAAAAACTGCAGGATAGCCGTATTAAAATAATTAATGTAGATATTAAGCATCGGCATAAAAATGGTTTTTCACATCATTCGACAATTACTGGTGGGATGATTCCCTATTATCTATCACAAGTTAATGAACAGTTGCTGAAAAATGATCTAGCGATTGTTGAGCCACCTACTGAAAATTTACCAGTAGAGCGATTTGATATTGGTATGCCGATGGTTAATCGGTGGTTTGATATTGTCTATCAAAATGATGTTTTGACTTTAACTAGAACAGCTGTTGTTTCTCAGGGTGATCAGTTTAATTTTATCTTAAAAAAAGCTTTTCAAATGGGACAAGAGTATGAGATTGAAGTTGATATAATAACGGAAAAACCAGTCCACTTTATCGCCTCAAATGCTTTGAACCATGGACAAGGATTTGTAGCTGAACAGACGACAAAGAAAATTATTTTTAACTCGAATAATTGTTGGGCATTAGTTGGGATTAGTCCTGAGACAATTGAAACAGGTCAGAAAATAGTGATCAAGCAGTTTAAAATACGTCAAATCAGCGATGCTGATAAATTTGATTTCTCTATACCTCATGTCAATCAACGGCATTTTTGGAAACAAATGGCGACTGAATTTTTAGCCAGTTATCTTTATTATCGTGAGGGAAGTCCAGCACGTTTGAATTTTGCCTTCTCTTCTCGTTTTTCTCATGAAAAGGCAAGATATAGCGTTACGCTGACGGTTCAAGTCTCAAATGATGTTGAAAAGTTTGGACTTCTGGGCTTTGCAAGTAACCGAGTGAGCAGATTGTCCGAAAAAGATATTAGAAAAGATGAGCTTGCAACTTTGTCAATGATTATTGATTTTAGAAAAAGAGATTGGACAGGGATTGGTATTTCTTCGCAGGGTGTTGCGCTGAATACTAAAATTGATATTGTTGAGATTTCAATCACCAAATTATAAGGAAAAATATGCAAACAAAACAAAAAATCAATCTTATTTCAAACGGAGATAGTGGCTATTTTGCCTTTGCGCCTGCTTTTTTGACCAATTTTTTCGAGTTGCATAAGGCGTTTGAGGTCACTTTTTATGCTTTTTCTGATTTTATTGATGAAAAATATGTTTTAGATATGCAGAAAATTGCCGATTTTTATGGGCAAAAAGTTGTCTATGTGCAGATTGATAAAAATGAATTTGACTATCTTAAAGAGGCGAGTGTTTGGTTGGAGCGTTTTCCAATTCAGATTTATTATTCGTTTTTGGCTGGGAAATATTTGCCTGAAACAGTTGAGCGTGCCATGTATTTTGATTTGGACATCATTTTCTTGGATATGATTGCTGATGTTTATTTTCAAGCGTTTGAAGGCAATTATTTCATCGGTGTTTCTGAAGGTAAACCACGAGCTGCCAAGGACTTGACGATTGATGAATTGCGTTTGGGGCGCTTGATAAATGCTGGTGTTGTGATTATGGATGTTGCGGCACTTCGCAAACAGAAAGTTGATGCTGCTTATTTCCGACCATTTGTCGACGAGCTAAAACAGTTACCGATTGCTGATTATTATGGTTATAATCTGACTTTCTTTTCTGATCAAGGTTTAATGGCATACGTTTTTCGTGACAAGATTAAAGTTGTCGCAGCTGGGCGTATTTTGAATACGATTATGAACACGCCACCGACTGGTAATGAGGCGATTATTCATTTTAATGGTTATACAAAATACCATCAGTCCGACTTATCAGCCATTTTTTCAAATCAAGAAACGAACTGGATTTTTACCTATAATCGTTATAAGTTGAAGGCACAGGTAATTCTTGGTCAACTTGATGCCATGGCACTTTTGACTGATGTAACTGAAAACTTAAACAAGGCTATCAAGAATCAAGACTTTAGTTTATTAGAAACATACAGCGGGTCACATCCTTGGCAACGTATCGCGTCTGACTTCTTGTTTTCGTTTAAACTGGCAGTTTACGACCCAGAACCGACACCAGGGCGGATTCGGATACCATTTTCAAAATTTTTCAATAAAGCCTCGACTTCTTACCAAGTTAAGGTGACAATCAAATCGTCAGAAGATGCTGAAAATTTTGGCTTGATTGCCTTTTTCGCAGGGAAAGTCAAACGGCTTGCAGAAGTAAATGTGAAACGAGATGAACCAATAGAAATTTCAGCGATTCTTGATATGACTCGTTTTGATTATGATGCAATTGGTATCTCGTCGTATGGTTTGCCGTTTGGGACACGGATTGATATTGTTGATTTGTTGATTGAAAGGGTATGATAGAGCGTGTTAGAAAATTTTGTTGAGAGGACTGAGCCAGAATTTTGGGAGGCATTCTCTCCTGATTATCAAGGTTTAGCTACTTTTAAAAACGATAGGGAAAATAACCAAAAAATTAAGGCTTACGCTAAGGCGGGTTATACGCTTGATGGCTACGAAAATGGCAACTATCGTTTTGTTAAGCTGGAGAATTTAGATTTTGGGTATCAAAAAAGTGGGAAACTTCAGTACAGAATAACATCATCTGAAAATGATTTTCAATATTTTCAAAGTAAGCTCCTAGTACAGTTTCCACATGCTTCATTTGACAATCTTTCGGCAGCCAATCGTTTATTTATTGACGGCGAGGCTTTACCGACGCTTGAAAAATCAATTCCAAGAAATACTTATGTGTTACGGATTGCTGATACGAATATGATTTCAGGTTCTTTCTTTTTGAATACAGAAAATTATCCAACTTATGTTCAGGAAGTTCAAGAGTTGATTCAAGAAGTTCAAGAAAAATTAGGTGTGGCAAAAGATAATGTTGTTTTAATAGGCTCAAGTCGTGGTGGCGTTGGTGCGATTTTACATGCACTTGCTGGCGACTATAACGCAGTAGTCAATGACCCAGCCCTCTCACTTGCCTATGGGCATAATGCAGATGAGTATTTATTAGCAGATGTGATGGCAGATAATTTGACAGATGCTCTAGTCCCCTATTTTAAAAAAGAAAATTCTAATAAAAAGATAACGATTATCTCATCGTCAACAAGTAAACTTTTTTGGCCTTATCTTCAAGCCTTGACAGATAAGCGGATTCAGATAATTGATTTGGATATGAAACATGCTAAAAATAATGGCATCGTACGTCATGGTGCGATTACAGAGGGCAATATTCCATTTTACCTTTCTTTGATAAATGAGCGTTTGACGCGAAATGATTGGCGCTTTGTTGTCCCAAATGATGAGGTCTTACCCTCAAATCGTTTTGATATTCGGATGCCGATGCCTAATCGTTGGTTTGATGTAACTTATTTTGAGAATCAATTAATTTTGACACGGACAAGTGATCAGAGTCCAGATGGGCATCTTAATTTTGTTTTGAATACGGCATTTCAAGGTGGTGGTCAGTATGAAATGGACATACAGCTCAATCAGCAAATTGAACTTCTGGCATCAAATGCTATAATTGTTACTCAAGTGATTGATTTTGAACGAAACGAAGAAAATAACATCAGAACCATTTTTAAACCGCATTCTTTTTGGTCAATGATTAGTATTAGTGCGATGGCAGTTGCAAGTGGTGATAAAATCGTGATTGATAAATTTAAAATCAAAAATTTAGATGCTGATACTTAAAAGCGCGATATGATTACGAGCTAGTTTTCGCCAAATTTAGCTAATGGTTGTGCATGAAATAATTTAGAGTTGTCAAGTGAGAGGATAGAAGTAGGCAAAATGACTAAAATAGAATTTTTTGAAAAATTTGAAGATGATGTGAAATCAGTTCAGACTTTTTCACGTCATAATAATTTTGATAATTATACCAAGGCAAAAAATTATGCTAGACAGGGGTATACACTTGATGGCTACAACGAAGAAACTGGCGAGTATCGCTTTGTCAAGCTTGAGAATCTGGAATTAGGTCTTGAAAAAGAGGGGCGACTGCATTATGCAATTACGCCGCCAAATTATTGGGAGCCAGTTTATGAGCTAAAGTTATTGGTCATGTTTCCTTATTTTTATCAGCTCAAAGATAGTGCGACAAGTGCGCGTGAGCGTTATTTTGGCAATGGGAGTATTTTTCCGAATCTTAAAAATTCAGTGTCGCGAAATACTTATATCCTAGAAATTGCTGATAGTAATCTGATGTCTGGTTCATTTTTTATGAATACGCCGACTTATCCAGACTACATTTCTGATGTTCAAAAATTGATTGAAAAAGTTTACACAGACTTAGGGGTTGAGAGGGAACGTGTTGTTCTTTGTGGCTCTAGTCGTGGTGGGACGGCAGCGCTGATTCATGCGCTGATTGGTGGTTATCCCGCTGTTTGTAATGAGCCATTGCTTTCTATCGCTTATGAATATAACAATGATTTTTTCTTGGTTAGAGACGATATTCCGTTTGATTTGACTGACTATGTACGCAGTCTTTTTGAGCAAAATCCGTCGGATAAGCCAATCACGCTCTTGTCAAGTTCTAATAACGCCATGACTTGGTCAACTTATCATGGTTTAGATAATCCGCGACTTAAACTGATTGATATTCGGATGAATTTAGACGGTTTAGCTGGCAATCAAAAACATCAAAAATTGACAGTACGTGACAATCCATATTTCTATGCCAATATGAACAAGGCTTTGGAAAGTTTTAATGCAACTTATGTGACAGTCAAATCTGAGCAGTTATCACAAGAAAATTTTGTCTTTTCGATGCCGATGTCAACACCTCATTTTGACTTTAATAAAGAAAAAGAGGCGTTAGTCATCGCATGTTTGCCGTCAGAAACGCAAGGTACAGATGCTGGTTTTGTGTTGAGAGAGCCTTTCCTTGAACAGGTGACTTATGAGATCGAAGTGTCCGTTGATACGAATCAAGCACTTAAATTTGAGTTAAACAATCAACTTGGCGCATCTGAAACGCTAGCTTTTGAAGTTGTGGCACAAGTCGGCAATAGCTATATCCAAAAAGCAAAAATTCGCCCATTTGCCAACTGGTTTTTCTTAACGCTTTCAAGTAATGATTTTGAAGTCGGTCAAAAACTAATCATGAATCACTTTAAAATTGTCGAAAAAGATGAAACGCAGCAAAGTTCTAGTGAGAATTTTGACTTTGAACGACCAGTTACTGGCGCAGCTTGGGAGGTTGTCCCGTCAGATAGTCTGATAAGTTATCTTTTAAAGGATGATTCTGCCAATCACAGATTACATTTTGAGCTTTCAGAATCGATAAAAAAACAGAAATCACAATTTGAAGTGTCATTATCTGTCAAATCATCTGCTGACGTGACAGATTTCGGTTTGCTTAGATTTAATGGGGTAAGTGTTAAACGAAGTACGCAACAAAATCTGATTGCAGGCGAAGTGGTAACGATGACAATGGTCATCAACTTAGCTGCTTTACCTGCAACAGCGATTGGTATCTCTTCCTATAATGTGCCGATAGGAACACAGATTGATATTGTTGATGTGTCAATCAGATTGTTAGAAGGTTATGCGAGATAGTTGAAATAATAAAAAGGAACGATAGATGGAAAAAGTATTATTTGAAAAATTTGACAATACAGATCAGATGCGAACTTTTTATCAAAAAAATCCTAAAAATCATGCCAGATTAAAAGAGCTGACTGAAAAAGGCTATACAGTAGATGGTTTCGTTGAAGCAACACAAGAATTTCGATTTGTTCCGATTTCGGATATTTCGACTGATATGAGCTACTTTGATGGTGTTTATTATGTCCTTGAAATGCCAGTTCATATGAAAGATTATCTGCCAAATAATTTGATTGTGATGTTTATGGCGCATGCTGCGGGTTCTTCTAGGATTAAAGCAATTGAACGATATAGTGGTGTTACTAACTTTCAATCTCTAGGTAAGCAGTTGCCAGCAAATACTTATATTTTAAGAATCGCTGATTCAAATCTAGTGGCGGGGTCTTTTTATGCAGATACACGAAATTTTCCAGATTATACAGCAACTGTTCAAAAATTGATTACTAAAATTCGTGATGCGCATGAAATTGCACATGAACGAACTGAAATGATTGGTACCAGTCGTGGTGGCACTGGCGCTCTAATCCATGGTGTGCTTGGTGGCTACGAAACTGTTGCAGTTGATCCGATTATTAATGTGGGTTATGTTGATGATGGTATGAAAGGTGGTTGGCAGTTATTTGATTTTTTGCCTGAAAATTTAGCACCCTATATCAATTCATTGGTTACGCCAACTAAGCAAAAAATTAAAATTTTGACTTCTGAGGTCTTGTCGTGGACTTACGGTAGTTTTTCAGAATTAGCGCTACCGAATCTTGAAATTTTGGGAAGTAGCTTATCTCTGCCATTTTCAAATGATATTACGCGGCATGGTGCCTTTATTGAAGATACTGTGACGCATTTTGTCTCGCTAATCAATTCCTATTTTTATAGTTTGACAACGATTAAAATGCCTAGAGAATTGCCAACGCATTTAAACGAGAATTTTGATATATTTCTACCTCTACCAACAGCTGATATAGCCGTCAAAGAAACTGAAAATAAACTTCAAATTTATCAAGAGTCGACTGCTTTTAGTCGCTTGGTACTTAAATTAAAGCAACCTTTGCGAGTTGGTGTGACTTATGAGATGGTAATTGAGAGTGATGCCCCTGAGTTGCAGTTCTATTTACAATATTTTAGTCCATTTTTCCAGAAACCTCGGGTTAGTCACTCGGAAACTAAGGAGGGCTTGACGACACAGCGTTACTATTTTGAAGCACAACGTGATTTTATTTATGCAGGTGTCAGTTCATTCTCTATACCAAGAAATAAATTAGTCACAATAAAATCTTTTAAAATACGGGAAATTTGAAAAAATGAAAGTCAGGAGGACAGATGATAAAAGAAAAATTTGATAATACAAATGGTATAGAAACTTTCTATGAAAAAAATCCAGTCAATCATGCCAAGTTAAAGAGCTATGTTAAAAATGGCTACACGCTTGATGGCTTTGATGAAGCAACAAAAGAATTTATTTTTGTGCCAATTTCTGATATAAAGACAGATTTTGAATGTTTTGAAGGCATTTATTATCAACTAGAGACACCTTATCAAAGTTTTGAGGTTCTGCCGAATAATTTAATTGTTCATTTTTTTCAACATGATAGTCAAGAAGAGATGTCAGCAATGTTGCGTTATAGTAGTGCTAATGGCAATTTCCAGTCTTTAGGGAAACAAATTGTTGCCAATACCTATATTTTGCGAATTGCAGATGTTAATTTAGTTTCAGGATCATTTTATGCGGATACCGAAACTTTTCCAGATTATACGCAAAAAGTTCAAAAATTAATTCAGAAAATTCGCGAAACTTATAATGTTTCGCATGATAGAACACTTATGAGTGGTTCTAGTCGCGGGGCAACGGGTGCGATAATCCATGGCGCACTTGGTGGCTATGAAACATTAGCAGTTGACCCAATTTTAAATGTCAAGTACGTTCCTGAGCATTTAAAAGTAAGATATTTATTGTTTGATTTTATACCAGATGATTTGTCACAATATATCAGTTCACTAGCGATTGCAACATCTCAGAAAATAAGAATTTTGACTTCTAGTGGTTCGGGGTGGACCTATGGCAGTTTGTCAGAATTAAATTTACCCAATTTAGAAATTCTTGATATTGCTGTGCCACTTCCGCATAGGGAAGACACAGCCCGTCATGCTGGTTTTATCAATAGAATTTTGAGCTATCATGTTGCCTTAATCAATAGTTATTTTTATGAGAAGTGGACAAGCAAAATAGACCGAAGTCATGTTGAACGATTAAATAACGATTTCGATATTTTTCTCCCTAATGCAACAGGTGAAATTGAGGTCAAAAAAGTAGGCAATTATCTTCAAATTTATCAAGAAAGTGACGTTTTTAATCGCCTATCTTTTAAATTAAAAACGCCATTAGAAGCTGGAAAAGATTATGAGCTGCTGATTGAAAGTAATGCACCAGAATTACAATTTTATTTGCCAGAATTTAACCCATTTTTCCAGAAGCCATCATCAATTATTGTCACAACGGATGGCGATTTTGTGACGCAACGTTATCAATTTAGAGCCAAGCGTGATTTTATTTATGTAGGTGTCAGTTCATTTTCTATACCAAGAAATAAATTAGTCACAATAAAGTCGTTTAAAATACGGGAAATTAAATAAGGGAGCTTGAAGATGTCAGAAAAAATCAATATCGTTTCAAGTGGTAATAGTGGCTATTTTGCCCTTGCACCGACATTCTTGACTAATTTTTTCGAAAAACATAAAAATTTTGATGTGACGTTTTATGCTTTTTCAGATTTTATTGAAGAAAAGTATCTGAGAGATATGCAAAAAATTGCGGATTACTACGGTCAAACGTTTAAATTTGTTGAAATTGCCAAAGATGAGTTTGCTTATATGTCTGATTATCCGAATGCTATCATGATGCAGAATTGGCCAATTCAGAGTTATTACCTATTACTTGCGGGCAAATATCTTCCTAATAATGTTGAGCGTGCGATGTTCTTTGATTTTGATGTGACTTTTTTTGATGCAATTGATGATGTCTATTTTACGGATTTTGAGGACAACTATTTTATTGGTGTTCGAGATTTAATTTCTTATCGAAATGATGCTATTTTGACAGATGAGGAAATGCGTATGGGACATCATATCAATACGGGGGCGGTTATTCTTAATATTGAAAAAATGCGGATAAATCAAATAGATGCTCAGTATTTTAAACTATTTGTAGAAGAATTAGTTGCTTTACCACCTGTCATGTTTGGTAGCCATGGGATTGCTTTTTTTGCAGATCAAGGTTTGCTATCTTATGTTTTTAGACAACAAATCAAAACCTTGAAACCAGGTCGTATTTTCCACATGGTACAAATGCCAGAGAAAAATCAAGCAGCGATTGTTCATTTGCTTGATCCGTTTCATAAGTCCTATAAAGCAGAACTTCAAGATATTTTCAGTGCTGATGATTATGCGTATATTTATAACTATCAGCGTTATAAACTTAAATCTCAGCTGATTCTTGGGAATTTGAGTGCAGTAGAAGTTTTTGAGCTTTTTGACAAACCGATTCGGCAAGGGATTCAGCATATGGACTTTGTTTTAGCGCCCTATAATTTTAATTTGCCAGGTTGGAAACGCTTGGAGAGTGAGTATTTAACGACTTATAGGTTACAACAGGAGGGGATTCGTCGTCTGTGTTTCCGCCTTTCCAAACATTTTAAAAAAGAACAAGTAGCTTATCGTATCAACTTGTCAGTTAAATCGTCAGAAGATGTGGCTAATTTTGGTCTTGTTGGTTTCTTGACAAATGGAAAAGTGACACGACTTTCAGAGCTTGCTTTAAAAAGAGATAACATCCAAACGCTAAGCGCAGAAGTTGATTTTGGTCGACAAGACTTGTTTGGTGTCGGTATCTCATCTCACAGCGTGCCACTTGGGACAAAAATTGATATTGTTGCAATTTCGATAGAGAAAATGATTAGGTAAATTGAAAATGAAAGAAGAAATAAATTTAATTATTACAGGTAATTCTGATTATTTTGCGTTAGCACCCGCCTTTTTCACTAATTTTTGTGACTATCACAAAGATTATGCGGTGACTTTGTATGTTTTTTGTGATGAACTAGCGCCAAAATATTTGTCAGATTTGGCGAAAATTGCTGATTTTTATCATCAAAATGTTGTTAATATCAAAATTGGCAGTCATGAATTTGAGTTTTTGAAAAATTATCGTGTTGGGCTTGACATGTGGCCCAAACAGTCTTATTATTACCTGTTGGCTGGCAAATATTTACCAGATGAAACAATAACTCGCGCTTTATATTGTGATTTGGATATTAGTTTTTTTGCTGATAGTTATAATCTTTATATGACGGACTTTTCTGATAAATGGTTTGTTGCGCAAACTGAAGCAGGCAGTCTACCACTTGAGACGATAACGGATGAACAAAAACGTCGTGGTTCAGTTGCTAATTCAGGTGTTTTGTTATTAAATCTGACGGCTTTACGTGAGCATAATATCAATGGGACTTATTTTGAAAATCAGCTCAGTCAACTTAGCGAGACAAAAGTGACCTATCGTGGTCAGGAACTCGACTTTTTCGCAGATCAAGGCTTATTTTCATATGTATTTGCGAATCAAATCAAATTTTTTAATACAGATTTGATTCGCCATGAACCGCCCTATAACAATGCCCAAATCGCACATTTTAGCGCAGCTGGGAAAAAGATGATGCAAGGTAAAATAGCGGATATTTTGACAAATGAGGATAGAAGATACATTTATCAAGTTGAACGTTATAAAATTTTGTCGGCTATTATCTTAGAAAAAATAAATGTTGAGCAGACTTTTGAGCTATATGATAAGGGGCTTAGTGCTGCTATTTCTCATTCAGATTTCATTTTATCGCCACATAAAATGTTATATTATTGGCAACCTAAGACTACAAAGTTTTTAGGGACATATTTTTATGAGTTTGAAGGACTAGAGCGCGTTTTCTTTAGATTTTCGTCTTTCTTTTCGCCCAAGCAAAATCAGATTTATCAAATTAAATTAGTGGTCAAAGCCTCTCAGGATATACCAGATTTTGGTGTTGTTGGTTTGTATCAACAACTAACAAGGCGAGTCACACAAGGTTTTGTCAAAGCAGATGAAGTGACCGAATTGACAGCGGAAATTGATTTTAAGACGACGATTTGGGAAGGATTTGGTTTTTCAAGTCACAGTGTATCAGTGGGGACAGTGCTTGATATTATTGACATTGCGATAGAAGAAAAGGAGGATTAAAAATGGCTCAAAAAATTAATCTAGTCATTTGTGGAGATAGTCAATATTTTTCATTGGCACCCGCCTATTTTGTTAATTTTTTAAACTATCATAAAGTTCATGATGTGACTTTATATGCGCTTTGTGATGATTTATCAGAAATTTATCAAGAAGATCTGAGAAGAATTGCTGCCTATTTTGGTCAAGAGTTTGTTTACATTCAAATAAATGAATTGGATTTTGATTATCTTCATGATTATAAGGTGCAGATAGAGAGATTTCCAAAGCAATCTTATTATTACTTGTTAGTTGGTAAGTATCTCCCAGAAACAGTTGAAAGAGCGCTTTTCACGGATCTTGATGTTGCATTTTTTGGAGATGTAAGTGACTTTTATCAAGTCAATTTTGATGGGAATTTTTTTATTGGTAAACCAGAATACAATTATCAAGATAATACGACGATTGAAGCATATAGACAAGGTGCGCTTGTCAATACGGGAGTGATGATGTTGAATGTTGCTGCTTTAAGAAAAGCAGGCATTGATAGTGCGTATTTTTTACCGATGATTGATAATATAAAAGATGATGTACTTGTGAGAGAAGGAAAGGAGCATATCTTTTTTGCCGATCAAGGACTTTTAGCCTATGCATTTCATGATAGAGTCGGGATTTTTAATTCACCGATGTTAAAACATGGTAGACCAGATTTTAATTCTAAAATTGTCCATTTTGTTGGTTATGTGAAAACCCTTTTTAAATCGGAAATGTTTGAAAATATCTATTCAGATAATGTTGAATTTATCTACCCAATTCAATATGCTCGAATTTTTTCTCAAGTGATTACCGGTAAACTAGATAAGTTTCAGGTACTCGAATTCTTTAACCAAAGCTTTAAAAATGCCATTAGACATAGAAATTTTATCTTTACACAAGAAAAAAATTTGAATATGTGGGAACGGCTACCATCAAAATACTTAGTTTCTTATGTGCTTCATCATAATGGCGGTATTGAGCGCCTTAACTTTAGATTTTCGCCCTATTTCAGACCGATGGCAAGTCATTATCAGATTAAACTTTTAGTTCGAACTTCTGTTGCGATTCAAGGATTTGGCTTAGTAGGCTTTACTTTAGGGAGGGCAACGCGACTTACGGAGTTTAACTTGCTTGAAAATGAAGTGAAAGAACTGTCAGCTATCATTGATTTTAATGAAAAATGGACAGGTATTGGTATTTCGTCACATAATGTACCAAATGGTGCAAAGATTGATATTATAGATATTGCGATAGAAGAGGTTTAGCTTATGAAAACAGATAAATATGTTGTGGCATTTCGTACGCATTATTGGAGTGACGACATCGAAAAAATTTACAACAATCTTGTCAAGAATGTGAATTTAGAACGCTGGGACGTAATTGTTTTTGCTGATGAGACAAATGGCGAGCTTGCAACGCCTGAGTATACGACCAAAATTAGTCATACGGAAGCTGATTTGGCAAGTCTTGGTCTACCTCTGATTCCTGCTGGTCAAGCACTGTGGGCAAACGGAGATTATGCGATGTATGCTTTGAAAGAAAAAGTTGATGCACCCGCCTATGTTATTACTGAAAATGATACTTTTATCAATTCACGGACACTTTTTGAGTCAATGGCTGATTTTTATGACAATGGTGGTGACATGTTGGCGCATCATCATCGTGAAGTGCCAGCAAATGATAACCATGTGAGAAGTGGTGCTCGAGGCAATGTTTTAGACTCTCCTTTTGGCATGCTCAATGTCTGGGTTTGGGGCGCAAAACCTACAACGATTGATTTTCTTGTTCAAAAGAGACTAGAAGTTGCACAACGAAGTGATTTGTCTTTTCAGCAATGGCCTAAAGATGAGCTATTTTTAGGGACAACGGTCTTGCATCATCAGGAAATTAATTTCCTTGATATTGCAAGTCTTGACGAAGATTATGATTATCTGGCTTATCGACCTGTTTATTCAATCTTAGATGCAAGGGTTTGGCAAGGCAATAAAATTGTTCATCCTGTTGTTAGTCAATCATCTGTTTTTAGTAAATATTCCTATGAATATAACTTTTTCTTAGCACAACATCATCATGATTATAGTGAGGGCAGTAAGCTTTGGCGTTTAATGATGCTGAGTTATCTGGATAAATCCAATCAGACAATTTATAGCGGTATGATAGCGTCAGTTATCTTGTCGCCAACTCTTGAGCCAAAACCATTCGCTGATTTTTGCTTGGCGCATCAATTGACTTACGACAACCAGTTAGACTTGCAAAATAAAGCCTTTTTGAAAGAAGTGACAGGTTCTGAACCTTTTAGTTATAACCGTAGCCAGTTCCCTTATCATATCTCAATGACAGATGGTAATTATGATGTTGATAAATATCGTTTTGGTGGTTTTGCTAGTAAACGCTTGCAAGATCCGTGGATTCAAGTTGATTTAGCTGACATCACAACTATTTCTAAAATAAATCTCTATCATCGTCATCAGTATTTTGAGCGCACGAAAAATCTTGATATTGAAATCTCACTTGATGGCGAGAGCTATGAAAAAATTGCAGAGTTACGTGATATTGAGTTTACGAAAGAAGCATCAACACGAAACAAAGAAGGGCATGTTTTTGTCTTACGCAACAATTTTGATGTTAAAAAAGCACGATATGTTAAAATTACTTTGAGAACATTTGGTGGGCGACAAATCTTGAATTTAAATCAAATTGAAATTTATTAGAATTATAAATACATTTGTTTTATCGTAGAAAATTAAAAAATTTGAATGAGTCATCTAAAAACACCTTATCGAACTTTTGGGAAGTTTCGGCTCTTTGTCAAATCGTGTGGGAAACTCCTTTCCCCTATAAAGCAAGTAACTGATTAGTTGCTTGTTTTTTAATTTATTAAGGTTTTATGGCTCTTTGTCAAATCGTGTGGGAAACTCCTTTCCCCTATAAAGCAAGTAACTGATTAGTTGCTTGTTTTTTAATAGACTTCTCCCGAAATTAAATTTCGAAATTGATAATACCACAAATTAAGGACGCACGAAGTAAGTGCCTCTTTCTTCGATTACGATATTTCTGAGCCATACACTTAAAGGTTTTGAT
>NZ_BLLI01000049.1 GCF_011170085.1 Pseudolactococcus hodotermopsidis
TAGATTCAAAGGTTGGACGTTTAACGCCAACTAGACGTTTAAAATGACTATCGCTGAGTTTGCTGAGGGATTCATAGTTCATGACTATAGTATAACAAATTTTTTTATTTTTGGGAGAAGTCTATTATTTGCAAGAAATGCAATTGACGGTGTTTTTGCAACGCTCAGCCATGGCGTATATCCCTATCAATCATGGGGCATTAACAGGCAAGAAGATGCCGCTTTGACCATTGACTTTGGGTGAGAAGTTTTACCAGATAAAATGGGCTTGACTTTGAGGGCTGATTTTCCACATGACAGTTTTGGGACACAAGTCTCAGTTATTTTTGATT
Source organism: Pseudolactococcus hodotermopsidis (assembly GCF_011170085.1). Taxonomy (GTDB): domain Bacteria; phylum Bacillota; class Bacilli; order Lactobacillales; family Streptococcaceae; genus Pseudolactococcus; species Pseudolactococcus hodotermopsidis. The sequence goes on from NZ_BLLI01000049.1 coordinate 333, forward strand.
CGGGAGAAGCCCGACACCTCAAGACAGAAAAATTCGCAAGTCCGCAATATTTTTCATTTGAAGAGACAATAACTTCTAAAATTGTTATCACAAATTTAATCCAAAATATAACAGATAACTCACCATTTCTAGCGCTAACACAAGTCAAGGCATTTGGCCGAGAGATTAAATTTTTAGCCTAAAATGTTAAAAAATTTCATTGATGAAAGTCTGAAAAACGCTTATACTAAAACTATTGGAGGTAACACATAGATGACGACATTAGACACACGCTATGCGCACAGTCCCAAGGACATTGCGCGCTTGAATACAGCGGAACTCCGCGAGGAATTTTTGGTCGAGCAAGTTTTTGTTTCGGGCGAAATTAAGCTCACTTACACGCACAACGATCGCATGATTTTTGGTGGCGTAACACCCACAACGCAACCTTTGGAGATTGTGTTAAACAAGGAACTTGGCGTTGCTTATTTCCTAGAGCGCCGAGAACTCGGTGTGATTAACATCGGCGGTGCGGGCAAGATTACCATTGATGGCAAAACTGAATCTATGGTCAAGCAAGACGGCTACTACATTGGCAAGGAAACCAAAGAAGTGATTTTCGAGTCTGATGACCCCGAAAATCCTGCGAAATTTTATATCAGCTCAACTCCAGCCCACAAAAAATATCCCAACGTCAAAATTGCGATTTCAGAAATTAAACCGATGAAAACGGGCGCAAGTGAGGCCATGAACGATCGCAACATTTACCAATATATCCATCCAAATATCTGTGAAAGTTGCCAACTTCAAATGGGGTATACGATTCTTGAGCCTGGCAGTTCTTGGAATACCATGCCGTGTCACACGCATGAACGGCGAATGGAGGCGTATTTGTACTTCGATTTTGACGAAGAACAGCGAGTTTTTCATTTCATGGGCAAACCAGACGAAACCAAACATCTGATTGTTGCGCCAGACCAAGCCGTGATTTCGCCGAGCTGGTCAATACACAGCGGCGTTGCGACAACAAATTACAGTTTTATTTGGGCAATGTGTGGCGAAAATATCACCTATGATGATATGGATTTTGTGGCAACTAAGGATTTGAAGTAGGACAAAAAGTGTTAATGAGCGTTCAGCACCGTAGGAAAATAGGAAATTTTAAGGTTCTGCGCTCGCGCACCCAACGCCTAAGCGTTAAAACGCTAAGGCACGTTGTGTGTAGCTACTTCACTAAGCGCTAAAGCGCAAAGTGAGTAGCCAGGATTCTAAAATTTGTCTTTTTCCCTAGGTGCTGCTCATTATAAACTGGATTAGAAAGGTTATCAGATGGAATTTTCATTAGAAGATTATAAATTAGACGGAAAAATTGCCCTAGTAACAGGTGCAACTTATGGTATTGGCTTTGAACTTGCCTCAGCGCTTGCAAAAGCTGGCGCAACGATTGTTTTCAACGACTTGAAACAAGAATTTGTGGATAAGGGCATCGCAGCCTACAAAGCAGAGGGCATCAAGGCTCACGGCTACGTTTTTGACGTGACAGATGAGTCGGCAGTCCAAGCAGCTATTAAGCAAATCGAGGCAGAAGTTGGTGTTATTGATATTTTGATTAACAATGCGGGTATTATCAAACGTATCCCGATGATTGAGATGAGTGCAGCGGACTTTCGAAAAGTCGTTGATGTTGACCTAAATGCGCCATTTATCGTAGCAAAAGCGGTCATTCCAAGTATGATTGAAAAAGGTGGGGGGAAAATCATCAATATCTGCTCGATGATGAGCGAACTCGGTCGCGAGACAGTCAGCGCCTACGCAGCTGCCAAAGGCGGTTTGAAGATGTTGACAAGAAATATCGCCTCCGAATACGGCCAATACAATATCCAATGTAATGGTATTGGCCCAGGTTATATCGAAACGCCACAAACCGCGCCGTTGCGTGAGAATGGTCATCCATTTAACGATTTCATTTTGGCAAAAACGCCCGCTAATCGTTGGGGAACGACCTATGATTTGGCAGGTCCGACTGTTTTCTTGGCATCTAAGGCATCAGATTTTGTTAATGGGCATGTTTTGTATGTTGATGGCGGGATTTTGGCTTATATTGGGAAACAACCTTAGAATTAAGAAAATCGCATGAAATTCGTTTTATAAAACGTTGATTTCATGCGATTCTTCTATTTTTAATTATTTTGCAAAAAATTCTTCATAAAGTGCTGTAATTGCGGCACTTTCTTGATCAGATTTCACGATAAACATGATAGAGACTTCTGAAGAACCTTGGGATAACATTTCGATATTGACTCCTGCTTGTGCCAAGGCGTGGGCTGCACGAGCGGTTACACCGATATGCTCTTTCATATCTTCGCCAACAATCATCATGATTGACAGATTTTTCTCGAAATATAACTCATCAGGTTGGAGACTTTCGGTCATATTATCAAGAATTGATTTTTCGAGTTGTCTGTTTAAAAAACGGTCACGCATGATAATGCTCATATCGTCAATACCAGTCGGCATATGTTCAAATCGAATACCGAGATTTTCCAAAATTTGTAAAACTTTTCTACCAAAACCGATTTCACGATTCATCAGATATTTGGAGATATTGAGCGCCGTAAAGCCGCCGTCAGCTGCAATACCGACAACAGGAGAGCCAGTCACGGTACGTTTGGCAACAATTTTTGTACCAGGATGTTCAGGATTGTTGGTGTTCTTGATGACCAAAGGCACATTGGCACGATAGGCAGGCAAAAGCGCCTCGTCATGAAGGACGGAAAAGCCAGAATAGGCAAGTTCGCGCATTTCACGGTAAGTCAGCTCCGTAATAGAGGCAGGCGATTTGATAATACCAGGATGCGCTGCAAAAATGCCGTCAACGTCAGTAAAGTTTTCGTAAAGTTCAGCGCGAACACCCGCAGCAATAATAGAACCAGTAATATCAGAGCCACCACGAGAGAAAGTGCAGATTTCGCCATTTTCAGTCACACCGAAAAAGCCTGGGATAATCAGCGTTTCATCAAGGTCGTTGAGATAATTGATTTTTTCGTAGCTTGACGGTAGAAGTCTCGCATTGCCAGGTTCAGCACTTACGATAATACCCGCATCTTGCGGATGAATATAACGTGCGTTGATACCATTTTCGCTGAAATATTCAGCAATTAGTTTGGCGTTGTTATTTTCGCCTGCTGCAAGAAAAGTGTCGTAAAGAAATTTATTGTCTTTGATTGGCAGCTTGGCGAGTGAGTTAATTTCATCTGCGATATTTACTATTACAGCGCCAGAAATGCCGAGTTCATCACACATATTTTGATAACGTGAGATAATCCATTTTTGAGTTGTCGTGACATCCTCGCCCTTTTTGTAGGCTTTATAATAGGCAATCAGCGCATCCGTAACCTTGGTATCGTTAGCTTCGCGCTTACCAGGTGCAGAGACAACAACGAATTTGCGTGTGGCATCACTTTTGACAATGTTACGGACTTTTGTGAGTTGTTCGGCACTTGCAAGTGAAGAGCCGCCAAATTTAATGACTTTCAAAATAATTTTCCTTTTAAAAATAAGTTAGTTACTACTATTTTACCGAAAATTCAGAAAATTTTCAATACAAAATTCTTAAAAATTTGATAAAATATAAGTATGACTAAATTTAAAGCAATTATTTTTGACATGGACGGTGTTTTGGTGGATACTGAGCATTATTATTATGCACGACGAAAAGCTTTTTTGGACAGTAAGGGCATTTCAATCGCTCATTTGTCGCCTTTGAATTTTATTGGTGGTAACATGAAACAAGTTTGGCATATGATTTTGCGTGATGATTATGATAAATGGGATGTACCAGCTTTACAAGCTGACTATTTACAGTACAAACTGGACAATCTGATGCCTTATGCTGAATTGCTTTTTCCAGATGCTAAGAGAACACTTGATGATTTACAAGCAAAAGGCTATAAACTGGGGCTTGCTTCAAGTACAGCTAAATTGGAAATTCTTAGAGCCTTGAAAATGACTGAACTGCTGCCTTATTTCAAGGTTATTTTGTCAGGCGATGATTTCAAGGAATCAAAGCCCAATCCTGAAATTTACCAAGTTGCGATGGCAAAACTTGGCGTGATACCAGCTGAAACGCTCATTATCGAGGATAGCGAAAAAGGTATTGCCGCAGGTGTGGACTCAAAAGCGACAGTTTGGGCGATTAAAGATACCGTTTTTGGTTTGGATCAATCGCGGGCAACAACTTTATTTGACACACTGACCGAGATTTCTCAGCAGCTTTAACACACATTTTTGAAAAACCGTGTAAAATATGGTAAAATGACCTATTAGACAAATCGTTTAAAATTCATTTTATAACTTGTTATTTAAAAGGAGTAGCTCAAAAACAATGAAGCGTTTTGATAAATTTTTGCCACTTGCGATTATCATTTTCATGACGGTTGTCTATTTGTGTGAGCTGTTGGTCATTCGACTATCTAACTTTCGTCAGACGACATTGATTGGTCTGTTTGCTATAAATCTTGTTATTGTTTTTGTCATGTTGGTGCGGGCGAGATTGGCTAAGGCAAAAAAGCTCGATAGTATTCGCGAACTCAATGAACAAGCCGAAAATTCGCTCAATGCAACTCTTGACACGATGCCGATTGGTGTGCTACGTTATTCGGCGGAAGATTATTCGCCTGAGTGGTTCAATCCCTTTGTCGATATTATTTTTGCCAATGATGAGGACAAGCTAGAAGCTAAGAAAATTAAGGAAATGGTGCGGGCGATTGACGAGGAAGGGATCCAATATCTCTCGGTCAATCAAAAAAAATATGCGGTCAAAATGGATCAGCAGAAAAATTTACTTTATTTTGTAGATGCCACCAGTGAAGTTGTCGCTAAAACGATTACGCGTGAAAGTCGTCCGGTTATCGGCATTTTGTCCGTTGACAATTATGATGATGCGACTGATTTGATTTCTGACAGTAGTCGAACGGTCATCAACAATTTCATTGCTACCAATATTGACAGTATTTCAAGCAAATATAATGTCTATATCAGTCGTTATAATTCTAGTCGTTATTACATCTATACTAATTTTTTAACGCTGAAAAAAATCATGGATGACAAGTTTGAATTTGTCAATTACTTCCGTGAAGAGGCAACGGAGAAAAACTTTTCTCTAACTTTGTCGATTGGTCTGTCTTATGGTCAGGATAATTTTTCAAAAATTGGGAAAACGGCGCTTGACAATCTTGAATTGGCTATGGTGCGTGGTGGAGACCAAGTTGTTATCAAGGAAAATGTCAATACAGCAAAACCAATTTATTTCGGTGGTAATTCAGCTAGTCATATCCAAAAATCAAGAACACGGGCGCGGGCGATTGCAACAGCGCTTAGAACGATTGTTATCGAATCGGAAAATGTCTTTGTTATGGGTCATAAATATCCTGATATGGATGCGCTTGGTGCGGGTGTTGCGATGAAAATATTTGCCAATATGAATGACAAAGAGGCCTTTATTGTTTATGACGACAGACAGCTCTTGCCTGATGTGTCACGTGCTATTGACAAGCTCAATGAGTCTAAGGATGGCTTTGCCCATATTATCCGCATGGAAACGGCACATCAGCTAAAAAAGCCGAACTCGCTTTTGATTATGGTTGACCATTCAAAGACACACCAGACCATGGATTATGATTTTTACAGGAGTTTTGACAAGGTTGTCGTCATTGACCATCATAGGCGCGATGATGATTTTCCTGAAAATGCCTTGCTGACTTATATCGAAAGTGGCGCTTCATCCGCTTCAGAATTGGTCGTTGAAGTTTTGCAGTATCAAAATGACCAAGTCCAAAAAATGTCTAAAGTTGAGGCATCAATTGCGCTTGCGGGCATTTCTATGGATACGCAAAAATTCACTAGAGGAACAACGACAAGAACTTTTGAGGCAGCATCCTATCTGCGTTCACAAGGTGCTGATAATAATTTGATTAAAACTTTATTAGCGACCGAGTTTGATAATTACAAAAAAATTAATGAAATTGTTCTCAATGCGGACTTTTTTGGTAATGTGACAATTGCAATTGGACTTTATCGTAAAATGTATGACAATATTACAATTGCCAAAGCCGCCGATACACTCCTTAATATGGTTGGCATTGATGCTTCTTTTACTGTTGTCAATCATGAAAAGGGGTATGTTGCTGTTTCAGCGCGTTCTTCTGGTAATTTCAATGTTCAAAGAATCATGGAAAAGCTTGGCGGCGGTGGTCATTTCAATAATGCAGCAGCTCAGATTTATGAGAAAACACCTGCTGAAGTTAAAGAAGAGTTGCTGACGATTTTAACACATGAGTTTAAATAATATAGCTCGTTTAACTATAAAAAGTTTTATATTTAAATGAGTATAAAATAATAGGAGAAAACAAAATGAAAGTTATTTTTTTACAAGACGTTAAAGGCAAAGGAAAACGTGGCGAAGTCAAGGAAGTGCCAACAGGTTTTGCACAGAATTTTTTAATCAAGAAAAATTTGGCAAAAGAGGCGACAGGGCAAGCCATGGCTGAGTTGAAAGGGAAAGTTAAGGCTGAAGAAAAAGCTGAGGCTGAGATTTTGGCAGAGGCCAAAGCGCTCAAAGCTGAACTTGAAAAAGAGACAACAATCGTTGAAATCAAGGAAAAAGTTGGGGCTGATGGTCGCTTGTTTGGGGCGATTAACTCGAAAAAAATCGCTGATGCGTTGAATGCACAGTTCAATCTGAAACTGGATAAGCATAAAATTCAGCTCAATTATCCGCTCAAAGCGATTGGTCAAAAAGATGTGCCAGTCAAGCTGCATAGAGATGTAACAGCGACGATTCGTGTCAAAATATCGGAGAAATAAATGGTTGAGATAGATGTTCTCAAAGCACCACCGCAGGATTTAGCGGCAGAACAAGCGGTGCTTGGTGCGATTTTCCTTGATAACGAGCGCTTGATAGAGGTCATGGCGCATATTACGGCTGATGATTTTTACAAAATTTCTCACAAGATTATCTTTCGGATTATGGAGCGTTTGCAAGATGACCGCAGTCCGATAGATGTTTTGACGGTGCATTCGCGTTTGGAAAATCAAGGCGATCTTGAAACGATTGGTGGTATTTCTTATATTAACGAGCTTGCTGACAGCACGCCAACTGCGGCAAATGCGGTTTATTATGCGCAGATTGTGGCTGAAAAGGCTTTGCTACGCAATTTGATTGGCAAGTTGACGGAGTCGATTGAGCGGGCATATGCTCAGGATGAGCCAGCAGATGATGTGATTGCTGCGGCTGAAAAAGGCATTATTGATGTCACAGAAGGGCAGACACGCTCTGGTTTCCGCAAGATTTCGGAGATTCTTGATGCCAATTATGATGAGATTGAGAAACTCTCTAAGCTCAAATCAACGGTGACAGGGATTTCGACAGGTTTTCCAGCATTGGACGAGAAAACGACGGGCTTGCATGAGGGCGAGTTGATTATCTTAGCGGCGCGTCCAGCTATGGGGAAAACGGCTTTTGCGCTGAATATTGCGCAAAATATTGGCGCAAAATCTGATAAAACAGTCGCTATTTTTTCTCTGGAAATGGGTGCTGAAAGTCTAGTCAATCGGATGGTTTCGTCTGAGGGATTGATTGATGCCCATTCCTTGCGGACGGGGAAACTGACTGATGATGATTGGAATAACTTGACACTTGCCATGGGCAGTCTTGCCAATGCGAGTATTTATGTTGATGATTCGCCTGGGATTAAAATCACTGAAATTCGGGCGCGCGCTCGAAAATTAGCGCAAGAAACGAATAATTTAGGCTTGATTTTGATTGACTATTTGCAATTGATTTCGGGAACAGGTCGGGAAAATCGCCAACAAGAAGTTTCGGAGATTTCGCGTCAGTTGAAAGTTCTTGCCAAAGAGTTGAAAGTCCCAGTTATTGCGCTTAGTCAGCTCAGTCGTGGCGTTGAGCAACGTGAGGACAAACGCCCTAAATTGTCTGACTTGCGGGAGTCTGGCTCAATTGAGCAAGATGCCGATATTGTCGCTTTTATTCATCGTGAGGCTTATTATCAAAGAGAGAATGATCCCGAAGTCGAAATTGATAATAAAGCTGAGATTATTTTTGCTAAAAATCGGTCGGGCGAAATAGGAACAGCTGAGCTGATGTGGGTTGGGCAGTTTACCAAATTCACGAGCATTGATACGCAACATCAAGCGTAAAGGGCAACTCTAAAAAATCAGATTTCCCAAATTTTGCTAGATTTTCCAAATCCTGCGTCAATCCTTCTAGCCTTGCACTAGCAAGCCGTCGTCGAATTTCCTTGCGGTTAAAAAATCTATCTAAAATTTGGTCAAGCAGTTTTTAGAGATGTCCTAAATAAATAAGGTGTAGATTTTAGGGTGTCTTTCGTGTTATAATAGTAATACTGTCAAGTTTATAAGTTTATGAACAATTTGAATCTAAAATAATAGAAATGAGAAACGATATGGATAGCCAAGAAGTCGGAAAAATCATCGAAATCAAAAAAGAAGTTGCAGCGCATTTGGGTGAGGATGTGGACATCACGGATCACTACGGTCGTAAGCGTGAAAATCGCCATAAAGTGACCTTGACGGAGGTTTTTGACACGCATTTTGTCGTTGAGAAAATCTTGCCGCGTGGTCAAAAAATTGTTGAATCTTACATGTATGCAGATATTTTGACCCAGTCAATGTTGATCCACTATAAAGGATAAAAAAATTTGAAAATACAGATGAAAGGAGGGTTCGACAGGCATGTTGCAAGATAAGGAGTCGGATTGGACTTATGTGCCATTAAATAATTCGTTTGGACAGAGTATTAACAACGTTTTTTATGCGACATTTGGCAGTCAAAAAGCCTTTGTTAAAGTCAATGCGAGTCCACTTTTAGCCACTATTTCGCAGGCAGGTTTGACACCGAAAATCATCTGGACTAAACGTAATAGCAATGGCGAGATGTTGACAGCTCAGTCTTGGATAGACGGTGTTGTTTTGGCTGCGACAGAAATGGGTGATACGCAGATTAACCAATCTCTTGCAACCCTTCATCATAGCAAAAAATTGGTCGAATCCTTCAAAAAATTTGGCAATGGTGTGACCGCACCACGACAATGGGTTGATGAGCTTTATCAAAATGCGCATCGACATCTGATTGCTAATAGTTTTTTATCTGATTTATTGACTGAGTTACGGCAAGCAATACCGAAATTTGACCCTACAAATGCTGTTGTTGTGCATGGCGATGTGAATCATCATAATTGGCTAAAAAATGACCACAGTGGGAAGATTTATCTAGTTGATTGGGATACCGTTGCGCTTTCGGATGCTTATATTGATTTGGCGCATTTGCTAAGCCATTATATTGCGCCGAGTCAATGGCGGAAATGGCTTGAATATTCAGGTTATAAAGTAGATGATGAGACTTTTGTTAAAATTAAGTGGTACGGCATATTGTCATTTTTAAGGCAAATCAATGAAAATTTGTGGTCAGATAATATGCAGGCTGCCAATTCGGAAATCTTGGGTTTGCGCAATTTTTGTGACATTGTCAAATAAATGAATGGGAGGCTTGCTGGTCTCCTTGTTTCGGTTTAAACTAAGTTTTGGTTATGGAGAGGAGTTAAAGATGCGAGTGAGAAATCGCAAAGGTGCGCCTGAAATGATGGCAGAAAATCCCCAATATGTGGTCGAAAATCCTGAAATGTTTAAGGGAAAATGGGCGGAAAAATTTGGCAATCGTCATCCGATTCATATCGAAGTCGGATCTGGTAAGGGTGCTTTTATCACAGGTATGGCGCAGCTGCACCCAGAGATTAACTATATCGCGATTGATATGCAACTGACTGTTTTGTCTTATGCTTTGGATAAAGTTTTGGCGCTTAATTTGCCAAATGTTCAGCTTTTACACGTTGATGGTAGCGCTTTGACTAATTATTTTGCGGACGGCGAGGTTGCGTTGGTGTATCTGAATTTTTCTGATCCTTGGCCCAAGTTGCGGCATGAAAAACGTCGTTTAACTTACAAAGATTTTCTGAAAAATTATGAAACAATTTTAGTTGAACAGGGTCAAATTCATTTTAAGACGGATAATTGTGGTTTGTTTGAATATTCACTTGCATCCATGAGTCAATACGGCATGATTTTGCAACAAGTTTGGCTTGATTTGCATGCTGATGATACATTTTCTGAAAAAAATGTTATGACTGAATATGAGGCGAAATTTTCGTCAAAAGGTCAGGTTATTTACCGCGTGGAGGCGCAGTTTTGCTCATGAAATGTCCAAAATGTCAATCTGAAGAATCAAAAGTTGTTGACAGTCGTCAGGCTGAAAATGCCATTAGACGACGTCGAGAATGTGAAGAATGTCACAATCGTTTCACAACGTTTGAACGAATTGAAGAAATGCCACTTTTAGTTATCAAAAAAGACGATACGCGTGAGCTTTTCAATCGTGAAAAAATTATCCAAGGTATTGTCAGGAGTGCGCGTAAACGTCCGGTTTCGTCAGAAACAATCGAAAAAGCGGTCGAGCGAGTTGAGCGAAAAGTTCGTATGCAGGCTGAAAATGAAGTCCATACCGACGTGATTGGTGAGTTGGTCATGGAGGAATTGGCGGAGATGGACGAGATTACCTATGTGCGTTTTGCTAGTGTTTATCGCAGTTTTAAGGATGTCAGTGACTTGGAAGAACTGCTGCGAAATATTACTAAAAAACATCAATAGTTTTATTTGGAAATGTCTGTTTGCAATGTAAAAATATTTTCAGAGCGTTAAAGGAATAGCCACTCCAACGGCTAAGCGATAAATCGCTAAGCCACGTTGTAGATAGCTACTTCCCTAAGTTGACGTCACTTCGTTCCTCAATCACTAAAGGAGTAGCCATGAGACCTATTGACAGATTCACAGTTAAAAATGCTGAGAAAACCAGCTTTGATGCGGGTGTTTTTGTCATGTTTTATGAGCCGATTATTGAGCGTGATGGTCTTGCTTTGTATCAACTTTTGCGGGTGGTCAAAAAAGGGCGTTTGTCAGATTTGCTCAATCATTTGAATTTTGGTTTGACTGATTTGGCGCTTGCGCTTGATAAGTTGTCAGCGGTAAAATTATTAGATATTTATGATAATCATGGCGAGTTCGAGATTGCTTGTCATAGTCATCTGACACCTGAGCAGTTTTTGGCAGACGGGCTTTATCGGCAACTTTTGGCGGATAAGATTGGCTTGGCTGCTCTTGAAAAGTTGGTGCCGACTGCTGATTTTTCGGGTCAGCTGATGTCTAAACGTTTTTCAGATATTTACCGTGTTAGCGATTTTGCTGAAATGCCAAAAATCACAGATAAAGGCTTTAATCTGGCGACGTTTAAGGTCACGATGCTTGATAAAAATCTACATTTTGCAGATGAAACTAAGGACACGCTTGCGCTTTATGCGCTGGCTGAAAAGTTCGACTTGGACTGGTATGACTTGTTCAAGGTTGCTGAGGCGACGCAAAATGGCGACAGCACGCTGAATACGGCGAATATGTCGCGATGGTTAATCACGCAGAACCAAAAACAGCCGAGGGTAACTGATTTTTCAAAGGCGGAACAGGATTTGATACGCACGGCTAAGGCTGAAAAGCCCGAGCTCTTGCTTGCGCAAATCAAGAAACGGCGATTTGACGGGCATCCAACGCAAAAGGAAAAGCAACTTTTGCAACGACTTGCGCGTGACGGTGTGACTGCAGAATTGCAAAATATGCTGATTATTTATTTTTTGGAGATTAGAGGCTATTCTAATATTTCTGACTATATCGAGGAGCAAGCTAATCGTTGGAAGAAAGAGGGGATAACGTCTGCGGTCTTAGCGGTTAAGTGGTTGGCGACTTTCCAAAGTAAACAGGCTGAAAAAGCACTTAAAAAGGCGACACCGCCTAAAAAAACAGCGCCAGTTGGCAAAAAAACGCCAGAGTGGTCGGATCCAGATTATAAAAATCAAACAAGTTTAGCGCAACAAAATGAACTTGAAAAAATCAAACGTCAAGCGCTCGAAAATTTGAACGGAGGTGAGTAAATGGCTATGGAGTCAATGGCAGAGGCGATTAATAATCGTTTTGACCGCAAAAAGTATCAAGAATTGACGGCGAAAATTTTGGAAAATGCAGAAATTCAAGCTTTTATCAAAGAAAATGCTTATCAAAATGACCAAGTTAGTAAATCTTTGACAAAATTTAACGAATATGTGGCGGAAAAGGCGAAATTTGTTCAAGGGCAGCCAACGAAAATTGACGGTTACGAGCCGATTCTCATTGATAATGAGGGTTTTGCAGATGTGACCTATCGTGCAACTGAGGAAACGCTTGCCAAAGAGGCGGAAATTTCTAAAAAACGTCGTGTCAAATTAGTTGGTATGCCGAAAGAGTTTGCAGCTGTTAAATGGTCGGATGTGCTCTTAAATGATGCTAAACGTGTGATTTCTTATCAAGCGGTGGCTAATTTTATCGCTGATTATCCAAATAATAACGGGCTTTATTTGTATGGTGATTTTGGCGTGGGCAAGAGTTTTATGATGGCTGCCATGGCAAATGAATTGGCTGGAAAAGGTGTGTCAACGACGATTATTCATTATCCGACTTTTATTGCTGATATTAATTTTGAAACGGTTCAAAATCGTGTTAATGCTGTTAAAAAAGCGCCAGTTCTTGTGATTGATGATATTGGTGCTGAGATAAATAATGCTTGGGTTCGTGATGCGGTCTTGCAAGTTATTTTACAATATCGCATGCAGGAAAATCTGACAACATTTTTCACGTCAAACTTAACCATGGCGGAATTAGAGAGGCACCTTGCTGAGACGAAACATGCCGAGGAGACTTGGCCAGCCAAGCGTGTCATGGAGCGCGTGCGCTATTTAGCAAAGGAAATCAGATTAGAGGGAGAAAACTTACGACATGACAAATGAAACAATTGATTTGATGCTGAAACACGCGTCAGTTAGAAATTTTACAGACGAGAAAATACCGTCAGAAACGCTGAAAATGCTGATTGATGCGGGGCGTGCGGCATCATCTTGGAAGAATTTTCAGTCTTATTCGATTATCAATGTGACATCTGATGAGACGAAACAGAAAATTTTCGATTTGCAACCGCAGAAATCAATCCTTGGTGCAGCGAATTTCCTTGTGTTTGTTGGCGACCTCAATCGTGCTGAGAAAGCAGTCAAGTTGCACACGACTGACTTTTATCCGACTGGCGTTGAAAATCTCTTGATTACTTCTGTTGACGCCAGTTTAGCGGCGCAAAATACCCTTTTGGCAGCTGAAAGTCTGGGCTATGGTGGCGTGATTGTCGGTCTTGTGCGCGAGCAATCGGCGGAAATCTCGCAAATCCTCAACTTGCCCGATTACACCTATCCTTTGTTTGGCTTGGCGCTTGGCGTGCCTAGTCGGCACAATGATGTTAAGCCACGCTTGCCTTACGAAACAGTTGTTTTTGACGAAAGCTACCAAGTCCAAGATGATGAGATAATCAAGACCTATGACCAAGTTCAGCAAGATTATGCGGGCGAAAGACGTGTCGGCAGTGATTGGAGCGACCGTGTCGCAGCGCAATTTGGTGCCGAACCACAAACCGCGACTTTGGCGACTTTACGGGATAAGAAGTTGATGAGACAGCATAGGAAATAAGGTGTTATTATAGAACTGATACTTGAGAATATTCAGAGTCATTATAAAAGTAAATCACAGCAAGCTAGAGTGATGACTGAAAATTGGGCAGAAAATAATTTGTATTGTCCAATTTGTGGCAATGAGCAGATTAGAAATTTTGAAAATAATCGACCAGTTGCTGATTTTTATTGTGTCAAATGTTCGTCTGAATTTGAGCTAAAAAGTAAAGAAAATCAGAGAAATTTACCTAAAAAAATTGTCAATGGAGCTTATGATACTTTAATTCAGCGAATTTCTGACGTTAATAATCCTGATTTGCTTTATTTAACACATAAAAATTTTGAAGTTCAAAATTTGATTTTGATTCCTAAGTTCTTTTTCACGGCAACTATTATTGAAAAAAGGAAACCGTTGGCTGATACGGCAAGACGTGCGGGGTGGGTTGGCAGCAATATTGCGATTGAAAAAGTGCCAGAAATTGGCAAAATTCATTTGATTAAAAATCAGCAAATTATTGATAAACAAACGGTTCTCTCGACTTACCAAAAAGCTAAACCGCTTGATACTGATAATTTGGATAGTCGTGGTTGGTTGTTGGATACTTTATTTTTTGTCGAAAAGCAATCAGCAGAGTTTTCGCTCAAACAGATGTATGAATTTGAAGAAGATTTAGCCAAATTGCATCCAAATAATTTTAATGTTAAGGCGAAAATTCGTCAGCAACTGCAACTTTTGCGTGATAAAGGCTTTATTCATTTTGACGGCAATGGGCATTATACGAAAATTTAGCTTGACAATCCTTATTTTTTGATCAATAATTGAGATCACTAAAGATTAGGAGAATTGCCAGATGAATAAATTTAATGTTGAAATCACAGAGACTTTGCAACGGACGATTGGAGTGGTTGCGGAAACGGAAAGTGATGCAATTACTAAAGTTGAAAGTCTGTATAAAGACTGTGAAATTGTTTTGACTGATGATTTGACAGACGTTGACTTTGATTTGCTTGAAAATAATATTGCTAAAATTGATGATTTACGTCATTTTAAGTTAGATACTTGGGAAATATTGTGTTATCTATGGAAAGATAAGATAAATTCGTCAGAGCCTATTTTCCAACAAATTGCAAGAGCAAGATTATATCTTAAAAAGTATTATAAAGATTTATCAGAAGATGTTTTGCGTTATTAACAATTGGATGTGTAATCGTCATACAAGGTTTTGGGAGACTGTTCATAATTCGGATTTCAATTCTATCAAATTCGATAGAATTGACAACTAAAAGGAAATATCAGAAATTACACGACCATTTAAAGCGATGTGGTCGTTTTTCAATCAAAACTATTTCATAAAATTTTTAAATGAAAGAAACAATCAAAAACTTTTTCCATCACAACACCCAACGCCAACCTCAAAATTATGTTATACTTAAACATGAGTGCTTAGCAAGTGGAAAAGCACGGTAACATAAAGGAGACTAGAAAAATGGCATTACCAACAGTAGCGATTGTCGGACGACCAAATGTCGGCAAATCGACCATCTTTAACCGTATCGCAGGTGAGCGTATTTCGATCGTTGAGGATACACCAGGGGTGACGCGCGACCGCATTTACACGACGAGCGAGTGGCTCAACAAAAAATTCGCCATGATTGACACAGGCGGGATTGAGCTGGCTGATACGCCGTTCATGGCGCAAATTAAGGCTCAGGCTGAGATTGCCATGGATGAGGCGGATGTCATCGTTTTTGTCGTTGACGGTGAAAATGGCGTGACAGATGCGGACGAGCATGTGGCGCAGTTGCTCTATAAGACGGACAAACCCGTCATTCTTGTCGTCAACAAGGTTGATAATCCTGAGCGCCGTCTCGATATTTTCGATTTTTACAGCCTTGGGCTTGGCGACCCTTACCCTGTTTCTGCCGTTCACGGCATTGGCACGGGCGATGTGCTAGATGCCATTATCGAGAATCTCCCGAGCGAAACTGAGGTAGAAAATCCCGATATTATCAAGTTTTCGCTGATTGGTCGGCCAAATGTCGGCAAGTCGAGCTTGATTAACGCGATTCTAGGCGAGGAGCGCGTGATTGCCAGCCCGATTGCGGGGACAACGCGCGATGCCATTGACACCAACTTCACGGACGACGATGGGCAAGAGTTTACCGTCATTGACACCGCCGGCATGCGTAAGCGGGGCAAGGTTTACGAGACGACGGAGAAATATTCGGTCATGCGTGCCATGCGTGCCATTGATCGCTCGGACGTTGTCCTCATGGTGCTAAACGCCGAAGAGGGCATCCGTGAGTACGACAAAAGGATTGCAGGCTTTGCACATGAGGCGGGGCGAGGCATTATCATCGTCGTCAACAAATGGGATACGCTTGACAAAGACAATAAAACAATGCAAAATTGGGAAGAAAAAATTAGAGACGAGTTCCAATATCTGAGTTATGCTCCCATTATTTTCGTGTCGGCGGAAACAAAACAACGTTTGAATAAATTACCAGAGCTAATAAAAACAGTCAGCCAAGCTCAAAATATGCGGATTCCGTCTGCGGTGCTTAACGATGTCATCATGGATGCCATTGCCATTAACCCAACACCAACCGACAAAGGTCGCCGTCTCAAAATTTTCTATGCCACACAAGTGGCGATTAAACCACCGACTTTCGTCATTTTTGTCAATGAAGAAGAACTCATGCACTTTTCATATGGCCGAATGTTAGAAAATCAGATTCGCAAGGCATTTGTATTTGAAGGCACACCGATTCATTTGATTTCTCGGAAGAGGAAGTGATGTCATGTTACAAGACGAGGAACTGATTGAGATAATATCTCACGAAACAGCGATTTCTGTTACAAAGTCCACTGGCACACAAGTTGCTTATTTTCTCTATCCAGAGTTTGAAATTCATGTGAATCCTTGCCAGTAGGTGTTGTTCAAGATTGGCACAAACATGTTAAGCTAGATGAAAATATCATCGTTACTTCTGGTGAAATTACGATTGAGTATTTAGAAAATGGTAAAATTAGCAGTAAGAATGTCAGAGAAAATGACGTCTTACGTGTCAAGAAAAGCATTCACAGAATTTCAAACTTATCATCTCAAACGGCTAAATTCATCGTTTTTCGCTTTGTGCCAACTGGCAAAGACAAACGTGGGCTGACAGATGAAAAGAGACTGCTAATGCAGTTTTTTTGATTTTCACTGTTTTTTGAAAACGTTATTTAAAAAGGGCTGTCAAGCGAAATTGAAAATGTCCCAAAAAAAGTCTAAACATGAGTTACGTTTTGCTAAAGCAAAATTTGCTTTTAGATTCCATTTTTGATATGATTGAGTTATGATTTAGGCTGAATTTTCAGCTTGATATTCCAGAAGCGTCTTACCGATTCTTCTGAGA
>NZ_BLLI01000050.1 GCF_011170085.1 Pseudolactococcus hodotermopsidis
ACTTGATAACACGATACTTTTTCAATTCATTCACAGTGAGTAATATCCTTTTCATAAGTATTAGTTTAACATTTGGGACATTTTATGTTTCGACCTACTTAGGACATTATCACTTTCGAATGATATTCGAATGATAAAAATTAAGAATATCTTGACAAATGCTTTAAAAAGCGGTAGAATATTAAGGTATGTTTAGTAACTGATCAAAAGCCTAGGCTAGACATAGGATTGCGACTACCATTTAAAATTGCAATCGAAAATTATGTACAGAGAGGAAAAAACATCATGAAACGCACTTATCAACCAAGTAAACGTAAACGTCAAAAAACTCATGGTTTCCGTAAACGCATGTCGACTAAAAATGGTCGTCGCGTTATTGCAAGCCGTCGTCGTAAAGGACGTGCAGTATTGACTGCTTAATACACGATTACATCAATAAACTAAAAAACACAGGAACTCGAGTCTGTGTTTTTTTGATTACTCGGTTATTTAATAAATAATCTAAAAAAACAAAACTATATACATTTATATCAAGCAATTTTCAAAATAATTTGATATAATGAAACCGTTACCAGAATAAATATATTAATTGAAAGAAAGTGAGCAACATGAAAAAAATCAACATTAAAAATACTGACATTATTGCCAGTCAAATTGTCCTTGGTTGCATGCGAATTAACGAAGAAGGTAAAAATCCTGTCGAAATTATCCAAACGGCTTATGATAACGGTATCAACTTTTTTGACCATGCGGATATTTACGGTGGTGGTGAATGCGAAACAATTTTCGCAAAAGCTTTCAAAGAAACGACTATCAACCGTTCTGATGTTTATCTTCAATCAAAATGTGGTATCCGTCCAGGAGTTGCATTTGATTTTTCAAAAGCACATATCATCAGTTCTGTTGAGGGCTCTCTAAAACGTTTGGATACTGACTATCTTGATGCTTTGCTCTTGCACCGTCCAGATACTTTGGTTGAGCCTGAGGAAGTTGCCGAAGCCTTTTATGAGCTTGAAAAAGCTGGCAAAGTTCGCGTTTTTGGCGTATCAAACCAAAATCCTGGTCAAATTGACTTGCTCAAAACAGCAGTTAAACAACCGATGAATATCAACCAGCTGCAATTTGGTTTAAAACACACGGGTATGATTGATGCGGGGATTCATGTGAACATGAGCGATGCGGGCAGTTTTGTACATGATGGTGGTATCCTTGAATATTCGCGCATTCATAACATGACGATTCAGGCTTGGTCACCGTTCCAATACGGTTTCTTTGAGGGTATTTTTGTTGGTAATAACGACAAATTCCCTGAACTTAATGCTAAACTTAATGAATTAGCTGATAAATACAAGGTAACGCCGTCTGGTATCGCCGTAGCTTTCATTAACCGTCATCCTGCTAATATGCAAACAATTATTGGTACAATGACACCAAGCAGAATCATTGAAGCCACTGAAGCGGCAGATATTATTTTAACGCGTGAAGAATGGTACGCACTCTATATGGCGGCTGGTAATATTTTGCCGTAAAATTTTCATCAATTTTATAGGGTATTTTTCAAAGTTGTGGTTACAAATCACAGCTTTTTTTGCATTTTTTGCATTTTTCTTATAAATAATAGAGAAAATGTTTGAAATTTCAGCAAAAATACCTTATAATGAAAGTAATCGAAAAAATTTAGAGAAGAGGGGTGACAAACATGAGCTTTACAGATGAAACAGTTCGTTTTGAATTTGACGATTCAAGCAAAAAGGAAATTGGCGAAACCTTGGTTAGCGTTTATAAATCTTTAGGCGAAAAAGGATACAATCCAATCAATCAAATGGTCGGCTATGTGTTGTCGGGAGATCCTGCTTACATTCCGCGCCATAATGATGCACGCAATAGAATCCGCCGCTTTGATCGCGATGACATCGTTGAAGAGTTAATTAAAAACTATCTCAAGAATCGAGGCGTTGACCTTTGATGCAACGGTTAATGGGGCTTGATGTTGGAAGTGTGACTGTCGGCGTTGCCGTAAGTGACCTCTTAGGCTATACAGCTCAGCCTATTGAAACGATTAGAATTGACGAAGCCAAGCAAGAATACGGTTTTGACAGAATTGCTGAACTTGTCAAAGAATATAATCCTGCCAAGTTTGTGCTTGGTCTGCCTAAGCATATGAATAATGATGAGGGCGTTCGTGCGCTTGCTAGTCGCCATTATGGCGATTTGCTGGTTGAAAGGTTTGGGATTCCTGTTGCTTATCAGGATGAACGTTTGACAACAGCTCAGGCTGAAAAAATACTGATTCAAGGTAATACGCGACGTGAAAATCGCAAAAAATATATAGATAAGTTGGCTGCTGTTTTGATTTTACAGAACTATCTTGACAGTCATAGCTTATAAGATTAAGAAAACTAAAACTAGGAGCAAATAACAAATGTCTGAACATACTCATGAACACAACCACGAACATGAAGCTGAATTTATCACATTGGTCGACGACCTTGGTAATGAAAGTTTGTTTGAAGTTCTCTTGACAATTGACGGTCAAGAAGAATTTGGCAAAAATTATGTTCTTGTTGTGCCGGCAGGTGCTGAAGAAGATGAAAATGGTGAGGTTGAAATTCAAGCTTACGCTTATACGCAAAATGAAGACGGCACTGAGGGTGACTTGATGCCAATCGAAGAAGATTCTGAAAAAGAATGGAACATGATTGAGGAAGTCTTTAATACTTTTGTAGAAGAACAAAACTGAGCTGCTTAGCTGTAATGATGAAAGGAATATTTCATGGCATTTGATAACTGGGGATTTTTGGCTCCTAAATTAACCAAAAAAGAAGTAGAAGAATTGTTGAATAACGCTTCTGAGCAATATGCGAGAGAACTGAAAGGTTTGGAAGATGAGCTTGAGGTTGATAAAGTAAGGATCGTTGAGTTGGAGTCGCAGATTGATGCACTTCAAGTTAAGGAAAATAAAAAAGCTAATCCTGCTGAAATTGAGGCGTTGACGACTAAAATTTCAGTTTTGGAAAGAGAAATTGCTGCAAAAGAACGTCAACAAACAGCGACGCTAGAAGCACAAAATGCAGATAAAGCTAAAATTACTGAATTGCAATCGCAATTAGATATGATTTTATCTGAAGGAACGGATCCAAATAGTGCGAAAGAGGTGAATGCAAAAATTTCAGCTCTTGTTTTGGCGCTTGAAAAAGAAGTTTTTGAGAAAGAACGTTTGCAGGCAACAGCTTATGAAATGCACGAAGCAGATGAAGCGAAAATTGATGAGTTGAAATTACAGCTAGACACGCTTCAATCACAAGATACTGAGGAAAATACAGCTGAACTTGAATCGTTGAAAGCAAAAATTGCTGAACTTGAAAAAGTTACTGCCGAAAAAGAACAACTTCAAGTTGAAATTGTTGCTGAACATGAGGCAGATAAAGCAAAAATTGCTGAGTTGAAGTTGCAATTGGATGTCCTTCTTCTTCAAGCGGGGGAAAGTGAAAAATACAGCGCTGAACTTGAAATCTTGAACGATAAAATTTCAGAACTTGAAAAAGAAGTGTCTGAGAGAGAACGTTTACAAGTTGAAGTTGTTGCAGAACACGAAGCTGATCAAGAGAAAATTGCTGATTTGAAAGCAAAAATGATAGCTCTTGATGAGGAAAAGGCGAAAAATAGTGCCGAACTTGATGCACTGAATAACAAAATTTCGGAATTGGAAAAAGAAGCTGCTGAAAAGGAACGTTTGCAAGTTTCAGTAGTGGAAGAACATGAAGCGAAAATTGTTGAGTTAAGAACACAGTTGGATGCGCTGCATGCTGAAGAAAGTGCTAAAAATAATGCCAAGCTTGAAGTTTTGAATTTTAAGATTACTTCTTTGGAAAATGAAATTGCTGAAAAAGATCTTTTGAAGATTACAATTTTGGAAGCACGTGATGCAGATAAAGCCAAACTGGTTGAATTGCAATCGCAATTAGAAGCATACGAAGCTGACAAGTTGAAACTTTCTACTTTAGAAACTGAGATGGCAGTCACTAAGGAAAAAGTTGCCGATTTAGAAGTCAAATTGGAGGCTTATGAGTCAGACAAGGCTAGACTTACTGATTTAGAAGGGCAATTAGAAAATTATGAATCAGACAAGGCTAAACTTGCTGATTTGGAAGTGACCCTAGTTGATTATGAATCAGATAAGGTAAAAATCGCTGATTTGGAGGCACAGTTAGAGGCGCAAGGCGCTGAAAATGATAAATTGACGAGCCTGCGAGCAGACTCAGAGATGCGTCAAGCAGAAGAGAGTGCTAAAAATACAGCTGAATTTGAGGCATTGAACAACAAAGTTTCAGCTTTGGAAAGACAACTGGCTGAAAAATCGCAGTTACAAGCCTTGACAACAGAGGCGCGTGAATCAGATAAGTTGAAAATTGTTGATTTGCAAGCTCGTTTGGAGGCACATCAGTTTGAGGAAAGCGAAGCCAAAAGTGCCGTTGAGGCATCATATGCTAAAATTGCGACTTTGGAATCCAGTCTTGAAAAAGAAGCTTCAGAAAAAGAGACTTTGCAAGCTACTTTAGAAGCGCATCAACTTGGAGAAAATGAGGCAAAAAGCACCATTGAGGCATCGCTTGCTAAGATTGCAACTTTGGAATTAGAACTTGAAAAAGAAGTTTTAGAAAAAGAAACGCTACAAGCTGAGGCAACTAAAACACAAGAACTTGATAAATTGAAAATTGTTGGCTTGCAAGCTCGCTTAGAAGCACATCAGTTTGAGGAAAGCGAAGCCAAAAGTGCCGTTGAGGCATCATATGCTAGAATTGCGACTTTGGAATCCAGTCTTGAAAAAGAAGTTTTAGAAAAAGAAACTTTGCAAGATCGCTTGGAAGCACACCAGTTTGAAGAAGACAAAGCCAAAAGTGCCGTTGAAACTGCCTATGCTAAGATTGCGACTTTGGAAGCTAGTCTTGAAAAAGAGGTTTCAGAAAAAGAAACTTTACAAGCTGAGGTAGCTAGATCACAAGAAACAGACAAATTGAAAATTATTGGCTTGCAAGCTCGTTTGGAAGCACATCAGTTTGAGGAAAGTGAAGCTAAAAGTGCCGTTGAGCTAGCCTATGCTAAGATTGCGACTTTGGAATCCAGTCTTGAAAAAGAAGTTTCAGAAAAAGAAACTTTACAAGCTGAGGTAACTAAAGCGCAAGAAGCAGACAAGTTGAAAATTTTTGGTTTACAAGCTCGCTTAGAGGCACATCAGGTTGAAGAAAGCGAGGCTAAGAATGCAATTGAGACATCCTATGCTAAGATTGCAACCTTGGAATCAGAGCTTGAAAAAGAAGTTTCGGAAAAAGAGGCTCTACAAGCTCGCTTAGCGGCACGTCAACTTGAAGAAAGTGAAGTTAAAAGTGCCGTTGAGACGTCATATGCTAAGATTGCGACTTTGGAATCTAGTCTTGAAAAAGAAGTTTCAGAAAAAGAGGCTTTACAGGCTGAAGTAACTAAAGCACAAGAAGCAACTCGAGTTTCAAGCGAGCAGGTGGCGACTCTTGAGGCTGATTTTGTGGCGCTCAAAGTGCAATACGATGCTTTGCAAGTAGAAAATGGACAATCACAAGAGCAAATAGAAGAAAAAAGTCAGGCATTACAAAAACGTATCAGTGAGTTACAAGGACGTTGGGACGAAGAAAAGGAGCGACTGGTGAACGGACAAATTGAAGAACTAGAACAATATAAATTAGAGATTACACGACTTCAAGCAGAACTCGCTGAAAATCGTGACAAGTTAGCGCAAATGCAAGTCGCACAAAAAACGGTTATGGACGATGCGGGTATGTCTAAAGATGATATTGCTGACATCTTAATCGGTGCAAAAATTCAAGCGAAAACAATCGTGCAAACAGCGACAGCTCAAAAAGAAGAAATTATTGAAAATGCTAAAGTGGAAGCTGCTGAAATTGTGAAAGCAACTGAAGAACGAATGGACTTGTCGAAAGCGCAAGCTGAAAACATCATCCAAGATGCTGAAAATCGTGCAACGCTTACGATTGAAAAAGCTGAAAAACATGTTTCTGATGCTAATGAGCGTTTGGCGTACCTCAAACATGAGGGCGATACTTATTACCGTCGTATCTTTGAACTCGTGACGGATAATTCAGAATTTTTGCGTGGTATCAAGGAAAAAGCTGCATCGTTTGAGATTGATTAATTTTCATCAAGAATCACTTGCTTTGAGAACAAGTGATTTTTAGTGAAAAACAGATAAATCTCTTTTAACTAGAGGTAAGAAGTTGAATATGAGCAAGTTGAATAAATATTTTATCACTTTCATCACTATGTTATCGTTTTTGACAATAGGGATAAGTGTACAGGCTGAGGGTGCCAGCAAGAATAACGAGGATACGGCACAATCTGCTAATATCCTACCTGAGACGAATCGTCTTTTTGAGCAAGAGGCAAATGACGGCTATCTTTTTCAGTATCAAATTTTGGATGCTGAGGGCGATACTTGGTGGAATGCTGTTGGTGTTGATGCTGAGATAACAGTTGTCAGATATGATGGCGAGAAAGAAATTGCTAGACGAACTTATCCATTGTCTGCTGAGGGGAAAACTGAAGTTTTCTTTAAAGATTTTTACGAAAATGATACAAAATTCCCTAAAGATTCAAGGTTATCAGTTTATTTATCTGAGATTAATGGGCAGTCTTTTGATTCAGAGCCTGTCACAACTAAACAGATTGCGTTTACTCAAAAAGAATGGCAAAATTTGCAGAAAATTTCGACAACTCCGTCGTCTTCAGCGGAATCAAGTGTAAGTTCAAGCGCCGAAGTTAAATCGGAGGAGTCTAAAAAAGAGTCTGTTAAATTGTCATCTCGTAAAGCATCTGTTCCTGTTAAAAAATCGACTCCGATAAATCTGTCTTTTGAGGTAATTATCGCGGCTGTATTGGTTTTGCTATTGCTTGTTGTCGTAACAATTTCTGCAGTTATCCGTCACAGAAAAAAATTGTATAAAGCAGAAGTTGAAAAAATGCTTAGATCACAAATTGATGCGCATAAAAAATCAATTTCTGATTCTAATTGGTAAATATAGTCAAAAACCGCCGAGCAAAATCGGCGGTTTTTACGTATATATAAGTATGGATAATAAGCAATTTTTAACAGATTATCAAAATAAAGCATTTCATACTTTTCGTGAAATCGAGCGTTTTGCTTCACTCAGCAGACGACCTGTTGTTTTTGATGTGTGTCATGACGCTCATGTGGTCAAGCAGTTTGACATCAGGGAGCAACATGCTTACGATATTGCCGACGAAAATACTGCTACCAGCAATAATGAGAAGTAAAGGTAAACCGATTGTTTCAGCAGCAGGTGCTGCAAAAATCAAGCCGATTGGACTTGCAAGCGAACTTAAAGCTTGAGCAATTCCCATGACACGACCTGTTTGGTGGGCAGGAAATGCTTGTTGGATAATTGATGTAAAGAGACCATTTGCTGCCATATAACCGATACCTGCTGGAAGTTGTAAACCGATAAAAAGCAAGAGACCAAGGTGTGTGTCAGGCAGAAAGCCCATACTAACAAAGCCAATTGCAGAAATCATGTACCAAATTACACCAGTTGTCAGACGTTTTTTCGTTGTGCCTAAAATGCCAATCAGAATACCACCAAGTAGTGAACCAATTGACCAGAAAACTTCAACGATAGAAGCATCCGAAATGCTACCATGGAAGTAGCTTGTCGTTATTAAGGGATAAAGTGAAAATGCTGGCATTGAAAACATGAGAACTAGCGTTTTGATAATCAGAAAATGGAAAATTCCTTTGTGATTTTTGACGAGTCCAAAGCCTTCTGTTAGTTCTGATAAATACGCACTTTCTTTTACTATATGATCAAAACTCTGAATTTTTGTGAGCAAAACAGCAATTGTTCCGATAATGGCGCCTACCACATCTACTAACATAATCTGAGAAATGGGCATAACGTTGTATAAAAATGCTGCAATAGCGGGTGTAATAACCATTGAGGCGCTAGAAAAAGCGCCGTTTAAGCCACCAACTTTGGGGACAATATGTTCTGGTACTAAAGTCGGGATAATTGACTGGGTTGTAGGGTCTTGAATCGCTCCTGCTAGACTTCTGATAAAGACAGCGATACCAAGTAATCCAAAAGGGAGAGCGCCGCCATTGCCGGAAATCGCAAGTACAATTGCTGCAATCGCAACAATCCAGTCACCGACAATCAAGAGAATTTTTTTGTTAATCCGATCGACTAAAGGACCGACTAGGGGTGCAGCGATAATTCCTGGTACAAAGCCGATAATGCTATATAAAGCTAGTAAGGCGGGACTTTTGGTAACATCTGTCAGATACCACATCAGCGCATACTGGGCAATCATACTGGTAAAAAAGGAGAGTTGTTGCCCAATAAATAAGGTGAAAAAATTCTTTTGCCAATTTTTCTTAATTTCAATTTTCATACTTTTATATTATAGCAAAAATCTCAAAATAATTTTGATAAATCAAGGCGAAAAGTTTATAATGGAAAGACGAGGTATAAAACATATGAAAATTTTTGATAAATCTGATAAACTTGATCATGTTTCCTATGATATTCGTGGACCAGTTCTTGATGAAGCCAATCGTATGCGGGCAAATGGCGAGAAAATTTTGCGTTTGAACACAGGAAATCCTGCTGAATTTGGTTTCACTGCACCTGATGAAGTTATTCGTGATTTGATTTTGAATGCGCGTGATAGTGAGGGCTATTCTGATAGCAAGGGTATTTTTAGTGCGCGCAAGGCAATTATGCAGTATTGTCAGGTGCAAGGTTTCCCAAATGTTGATATTGATGATATTTACACGGGAAATGGTGTCAGTGAGCTGATTGCTATGTCAATGAACGGTCTTTTGAACACGGGCGATGAGGTGCTTGTGCCGATGCCTGACTATCCGCTTTGGACGGCTTCTATCAGCCTTTCTGGTGGTCATGCTGTCCATTATCTTTGCGATGAATCAGCTGAGTGGTATCCCGATATTGATGACATCAAGTCGAAAATCACGTCAAATACCAAGGCGATTGTTATCATTAATCCTAACAATCCGACAGGTGCCGTTTATCCGCGGGAACTTTTGCTGTCTATTGTTGATATTGCGCGCCAAAACGACTTGATTATCTTTTCGGATGAGATTTATGACCGCATTATCATGGACGGTATCAAGCATGTGCCGATTGCGACTTTGGCGCCAGATCTCTTTGTCGTGACGATGAATGGGTTATCAAAATCACATCGAATTGCTGGTTTTAGAGTCGGATGGATGGTGCTCTCAGGCGATAAATCTCGTGTGAAAGGCTATATCGAGGGGCTTGATATGTTGGCAAATATGCGCTTGTGTTCAAATGTTCTTGCGCAACAAGTTGTCCAAACGTCACTCGGTGGCACACAATCGGTTGATGAGTTATTGTTGCCTGGTGGGCGTATTTATGAACAACGTGATTTTATTTATAAAGCTATGAATGAAATTCCTGGTATTTCTGCGGTTAAGCCGAAAGCAGCTTTTTATATCTTCCCGAAAATTGACACCACTATGTATCATATTCATGATGATGAGCAATTTGTCCTTGATTTTCTCAAGCAAGAGAAAATTATGCTTGTTCATGGTCGCGGTTTTAACTGGAAAGACCCTGACCACTTCCGCATTGTTTATATGCCAAGAGTGGACGAGTTAGCTGAAATTCAAGAGAGAATGACCCGCTTTTTGTCAAAATATAAACAATAATTGTCTATGCTCTAAAAACAATAAATAATATTCAGAATATTCCTTGTACTTTTGACTTTTTCTTGCTATAATAAAGGTATCTAAAAACTTTTATACTAGAGGAGAACTATGACTACTTTACTAGAAAAAACAAGAAGAATTACAGCGATTCTTCAAGAAGGATTAAACAAGTCCACTGAAGAATTGCCTTATATTGGCTTGTCAGAACGTCTTTCGGCTGTGATTGATTGTAATTCAGTCGTCATTGACGGTAAAGGACGAGTTTTGGGCTATGCTATGCCTTATAAGACAAACAACGACCGTGTAGAAGCGATGTTCGATGAACGTCAACTGTCAACTGAATTTGTCCAAGCAGCTTCGCGGATTTACGATACTGAGGCTAACTTGCCTGTTGATGCAACGTTGTCACTTTATCCGCTCGAAGTTCAAAAAGATTATCCAAACGGTAAGACGACAGTTGCACCGATTTTTGGTAGTGGTTTACGTCTTGGGACGTTCATCATCTGGCGTAATGACGAGGTTTTCTCTGATGATGACCTTGTGCTGGTTGAGCTTGCGACGACTGTTATTGGGATTCAGTTGTCAAATCTTCAGATTGAGCAAATGGAAGATAGTATTCGTAAAAATGATGCGGTTAATATGGCGGTTAGTACGCTTTCTTACTCGGAAATGCGCGCAGTTAAGGCTATTCTTGAAGAACTCGGCGGCGACGAGGGTCGCTTGACAGCTTCAGTAATTGCTGATAAAATTGGTATTACACGTTCAGTTATTGTCAATGCTTTGCGCAAACTTGAATCTGCTGGGGTTATTGAGTCGCGTTCGCTTGGCATGAAAGGGACTTATCTGAAAATTATCAATACAGGTATTTACGATAAAGTCAAAGACCGTAACTTTTAAAAAATAGCAGTAATTTCAATCAAATCAGTTAAGAGAGCGCTTGTTGCTGGGAATAGCGTCTGATGTTTGAGATGAAGAACACTATTTTTGGTCCAATTAAATAACGAAAAATAAGGTTGTCTTTATGACAGCGAATTAAGGTGGCACCACGACTTTCGTCCTTTTCTGACGATGTTTTTGGTGCTATTTTTATATTTGAAATAATGCTGAATTGCTTTAAAAATCAAACAGTATCAACTAATTTGTGTCAATCATTCTCAAACGTATACCTGTACGCTGATTGCCTTGATTTGTCACAAACTAGCTCGAAACTTGTCATTTGATAAAGTAAATCAGTGTAAATTATGAAAGAAGAGATATGAGAACAAAAACGACTGATACGATTTCAAAACTTGGCGAAACCTTGACTGTTAAAGGTTGGGTAAATTCTCGCCGTGACCATGGTGGCGTGATTTTTATTGATTTGCGTGATTATAATGGTTTATTGCAGGTTGTGATTCAGCCTGAAAATGTTGATAACTTTGGCGAAGCAGAACATTTGCGTGATGAGTATGCGATTGCTGTTACAGGTGTGTTACGTGAGCGTGGTGAGGGACTTGCCAATCCAAATTTGCCGACTGGGCAGGTTGAGTTGGTAGCTGACAAGTTTGAGGTTTTGAATGCGTCACAGCCTTTGCCGATTTCGCTTAATGAAAGCAATCAATCAAGTGAAGAATTGCGTTTGAAATATCGTTATTTAGATTTGCGCCGTCCGAAAATGCAAGCAACTTTGAAACAACGGGCGAAATATTTGTCATTTATTCGTCGTTTTATGGAAGATAATGACTTTTTGGAAGTTCAGACACCGATTTTGGCAAATTCTTCGCCAGAGGGCGCGCGTGATTTCTTGATTCCGAGTCGGATTCATGCGGGTAAATTTTATGCCCTACCGCAAGCACCGCAACAATTTAAGCAACTGCTAATGGTTGGTGGTATTGATAAATATTATCAAATTGCACCGTGTTTCCGTGATGAAGATCCGCGTGCAGACAGACTTTATGGGGATTTTTATCAGCTTGATTTGGAGCGCGCATTTGTTGAAGATGGCGAAGAAATTCGCTCGGAAATGGAAGTTTTGATTCAAAATTTGGTTCAAGATTTTGCGGGTAAGGAGTTGGTAACGACTGAAATTCCACGTATTTCTTATGAAGATGCCATGAATATTTATGGTAGCGACAAACCCGATTTGCGTTTTGATATGAAATTGGTTGATTTGGACGAAACGCTTGCGACGACTGAGTTTGCCGTTTTCAAAAATGCCAAGAAAGTTAAGGCGATTTGTGTCAAGGGGGCGGCTAATTTGTCTCGTTCGCAGATTGATAATTTCACGGAAATTGCTAAAAAAGAGGGTGCTGGCGGTCTTGCTTATTTGACTTTTGTTGACGGTGGGATTAAATCGCCGATTGCGAAGTTTTTGACTGAGACGGAACTGGCGGAGATTACGGCAAAAACTGGTGCTGAGGATGGCGATATTGTTTTCTTTGGTGCGGGTAAACCTGCTGTTGTTAATCGCGTGCTAGGTCGGATGCGCAATGAATTTGCGACGTTTTATAATCTTAAAGATAAAAATAAAGTGGCACTTTGTTGGGTGGTTGATTTTCCATTTTACGAGTATGATGAAAATAATCGCAAGGTTGATTTTGGTCACAATCCATTTTCATTGCCCAAAGGTGGTGTCAAGGCGCTTGAGGCTGCAAAAACCGATGCGGATAAATTGGCGATTAAGGCTGACCAGTTTGACATGGTTATGAATGGTTATGAAGTTTGCTCTGGTGCGGTGCGCAATTATAATCCAGAAGTTATGTATAAGGCTTTTGAAATTTTGGGTTACGATAACTACTTTGTTGCGCAAAAATTTGGCGCCATGCTTGAGGCTTTCAAATTTGGTGCGCCACCGCATGCTGGTTGTGCTTTTGGTTTGGAGCGCATTTTCATGGTACTGACTGGCGAGGATAATATTCGCGAAGTTGTTGCTTTTCCAAAAAGTGCAGCTGGTGTTGATCTGATGATGGCCTCGCCGAGCGATGTTGATCCTAAATTGTTGAATGAGTTGAAGTTGGTTTTGGATATTGATTTTGAGTGATGTTTTGTAAAATGGTATA
The DNA here is from genome assembly GCF_011170085.1 of Pseudolactococcus hodotermopsidis. Classification (GTDB taxonomy): domain Bacteria; phylum Bacillota; class Bacilli; order Lactobacillales; family Streptococcaceae; genus Pseudolactococcus; species Pseudolactococcus hodotermopsidis. Next base: position 12,796 of record NZ_BLLI01000050.1, read on the forward strand.
ATAAAGGAAGAACTGTTAAGAGGTACAGTTTGCCAATAATTATAGGACAAAGAGGAAAAATTATGGCTGAAATGCTCAACAGGGCAAGAAAATTATCGCAGACGGAGGCTGGGAGATTTTTACAATTTGCAGTAGCTGTGGGACTTGATGTTGCCTCAAATATTCCGAAGGAACAGGTTGTTAAGTTGGTAACGACGAATCCCGGCGCAATAAATGGTGTTTCAAATTTTGTTTCGGGTGCGATTTCAGCAAATGAATTTATTGAGGGGAAACTAGTCGGTCAAACTGTATTTAAACATCTGAATCCTGTTGAAACTGCTTCGATGATAGTTAATCCGCTTCAAGTGGCAGTTTATGTGCAGAATATGCAACAGCAGCAACAATTAGAAGAAAGTTTGAGTGCTATCTACGAGCAAGTGACTGAGCTGAAAGATATGGAGATGGCAAAACTTTACGGTCGGTTGGAGATGATGTTTGAAAATGTCAATAACGTCCAAAAAAATTATCTTCAGATTATCACGATTGAAACTGAAAAGAAAATGGCACATGAAAAGCTGATTGACTATCGAGATGATTTGATAGCCACAGCTAAACAGGCGCAACGAATGATGGACACTGCCTTGGAACAATCGGTAAAAGATCTTTCAGATTTCTCGGAGTTGCTTAAAAAATTACGAGAGTGGCGCGAAATTGAAACCTCTGCCCTCAAAACGCTGTATATGGCGGCTGGGATTAGAATTTCCTTGTTGGATAATCCCGATGAATTGTTGGAATTTATTAAAAATGAATATTTAGACCAATTTGCTAAGTCAGATTTACATCTTGAGACTGTTTTAGAGAAACTTGATGCGTATGGCGATAAATTTAAGATTAAAAAAAGGGTGAATCGTAAGAGAAAATCAGTTTCATTTATGCCGAAAAAATTTGGTGTGGTAATAGGTAAAAAGAGTTTTACTATTGAAGGTATTGGTAAAAAGATTGACAAGGCAACGGAAGTTGTTGTGAATGCTACCAGTGAAAAGGCAGGTTATGCTTTAAATGGAGGGTTCAAATGGTCAGACAAGAAAATTGATGAAAAAATTGTGCCGTTAATTGAGTACATTCAAGCAAGCGATTTGGAAATTAAGGAAGAAACTGAAATCTATATAGATGCAGAAAATAATGTCTATTTGTATTAGGAGTTGTCGGATTATTCTTTCGCTAAATCTGATTTAAAAAGTAAAGGAAAAAAACCATGGAAATTACAAAAAAAGACGTCAAACATGTTGCGAATTTGTCAAAATTGGCTTTTGATGAGGCGGAAACGGCTGAATTTGCGGGGACATTGACGAAAATCGTTGATATGTTCTTGATGTTGGAAGAAGTGGATACGACTGATGTGCCATTTACGTCAAATGTGGCGGATAATATCAATGCTTGGCGTGAAGATGTGGCTGTTGCGGGGTGGAATCGCGAGGAGCTGTTCAAAAATGTGCCTGAATCAGAAGATGGTTTCATCAAAGTGCCCGCGATTATGGAGGATAACTAAATGACAACAATTAAAACGCTCCACGAAAAATTGGTCAACAAGGAGATTTCTGCGCTTGAATTGACACGTGAAACTTTGAAAAACATGGCTGAACGTGAAAATAAAGTTGATAGTTTTATCACGATTACTGAAGAAGAGGCACTTCGTCAAGCTGCTGCCATTGACGAAAAAGGGATTGATGCGACAAATCTTGTGTCTGGGATTCCGCTTGCGGTTAAGGATAATATCTCGACTAAGGGGATTTTGACGACTGCTGCCTCGAAGATGCTGTACAATTATGAGCCGATTTTTGATGCGACTTCTGTTGAGAATTTGTATGCAAATGATATGATTATCGTTGGGAAAACGAACATGGACGAGTTTGCCATGGGCGGATCGACTGAAAATTCGGCTTTCAAACCGACGAAAAATGCTTGGGACGAAACGAAAGTGCCTGGCGGTTCATCTGGTGGTTCGGCGACAGCGGTTGCTGCCAATCAAGTTTTGCTCTCGCTTGGCTCTGATACGGGTGGTTCGATTCGTCAGCCAGCGTCGTTCAATGGTGTTGTTGGTCTGAAACCGACTTATGGTCGGGTGTCACGTTTTGGCTTGATTGCTTTTGGTTCGTCACTTGACCAGATTGGACCATTTTCACAAAATGTAGAAGATAATGCCTTGTTGCTCAATGCTGTGGCGGGGTATGATCCGAAAGATTCAACGTCATCAAAAGTCGCTGTACCTGATTTTACGTCTAAAATCGGTCAAGAGATTAAGGGCTTGAAGATTGCTTTGCCAAAGGAATATCTTGGCGAGGGGATTGATCCCAAGGTTAAGGAGCAGGTCTTGGCTGCGGCGAAACAGTTTGAAAAGTTGGGTGCGACAGTTGAGGAAGTGAGCTTGCCACATAGCAAATATGGTGTTGCGGTTTACTATATCATTGCGTCGTCTGAGGCGAGCTCGAACTTGCAACGTTTTGACGGCATTCGCTATGGTTTTCGTGCCGAAGATGCGCTTGATTTGGAAGACATTTACGTGAAAACGCGTTCGCAAGGGTTCGGCGAGGAAGTCAAACGTCGGATTATGCTTGGGACGTTTAGCTTGTCGTCTGGTTACTATGATGCTTATTTCAAGAAGGCTGGGCAAGTGCGCACGTTGATTATGCAAGATTTCCAAAAAGTTTTTGAAAATTTTGACTTGATTATTGGACCGACTGCGCCGAGTGTTGCTTATGATTTGGACACGCAAGGTCATGATCCTGTTGCCATGTATTTGGCTGATTTGTTGACAATTCCTGTCAATTTGGCGGGTCTACCAGGTATTTCTATTCCAGCGGGGCAAGTTGACGGTTTGCCTGTCGGTCTGCAAATTATTGGTCGTGCATTTGATGAAGAAACGATTTATCAAGCAGCGGCGGCGTTTGAGGCGACTACTGATTTTCATAAGAATAAACCTGTTATATTTTAAGGAAGGACTTTAAGCATATGAATTTTGAAACAGTCATCGGACTTGAAGTCCACGTTGAGTTGAATACCAACTCGAAAATTTTCTCGCCAGCACCAGCGCATTTTGGGGCGGGGGCAAATGAGAATACGAATATTGTCGATTGGAGTTTTCCAGGTGTTTTGCCTGTTATGAATAAGGGTGTTATCGAGTCTGGTATTAAAGCTGCGCTTGCGCTTAACATGGACATTCACCAGAACATGCACTTCGATCGTAAGAATTATTTCTATCCTGATAATCCCAAAGCCTATCAAATTTCCCAGTTTGATGAGCCGATTGGTTACAATGGTTCGATTGAAATTGAGCTTGAGGACGGTACGAAGAAAACGTTAAGAATTGAGCGCGCGCATTTGGAAGAAGATGCGGGTAAAAATACGCATGGAACGGACGGTTATTCTTATGTTGACCTCAACCGTCAAGGCGTGCCACTGATTGAAATCGTGTCTGAGGCTGACATGAGGTCGCCTGAGGAGGCTTACGCTTATCTGACGGCGATTAAGGAAATTATTCAGTATACAGGCATTTCTGATGTGAAAATGGAAGAAGGTTCCATGCGTTGCGATGCCAACATTTCACTGCGTCCTTATGGGCAAGAGGAATTTGGCACAAAAACGGAGCTTAAAAATCTGAACTCCTTTAACTTTGTCAGAAAAGGTCTGGAATACGAGGTGCAACGTCAAGCTAAAATTTTGCGCTCGGGCGGTGTGATTCAGCAAGAAACGCGCCGTTATGATGAGAAAACTGGCGAAACAACGCTTATGCGTGTCAAGGAAGGCTCGTCAGATTACCGCTATTTCCCAGAGCCAGATCTGCCACGTTTTGAGATTTCGGATAGCTGGATTGATGACGTTCGCGCCACATTGCCAGAGTTTCCAAAGGCGCGCCGTGCGAGATATATCGCTGATTTTGGTTTATCAGGCTACGATGCTGAGCAACTGACTGCGACGAAAGCCACGGCTGACTTTTTTGAGGCTGCGCTAAATGCGGGAGCAGATGCGAAACTCGCATCAAACTGGTTGCAAGGAGAGGTCGCCCAATATCTGAACGCTGAAGGGAAAAAACTCTCAGAAATCGGCTTAACACCTGAAAACTTGACAGAAATGCTCAAACTCATCGCAGACGGCACGATTTCTAGCAAAATTGCTAAAAAAGTCTTTGTTGAATTGGCGAAAAATGGCGGTTCGGCGGAAAGCTTTGTCAAAAAAGCTGGCTTGATACAAATCTCAGATCCAGCTGTTCTTGTGCCAATCATCACAGAAGTTTTGGCGAAAAATGAAAAAGCGGTCAACGACTACAAAGGTGGCAATAAAAATTCGGCTAAAGCGCTGATTGGTCAGCTGATGAAAGCAACCAAAGGACAAGCCAATCCGCAGGTTGTGCAAGAATTGCTTTACGCAGAATTGGATAAATAGATAAAACAAAGCGTCACGGTCATTTCATAAATTTAATTTATCCGACAAATTCCGAAATTTCACAAGTTAAATAGCTATTTCAGACGATTATTTCCCTAACCGCTTTAATTTTCATAAAAAATCTGTTAAACTTTCGTTAT